>NZ_JBIUHC010000041.1:0-66038 GCF_044627735.1 Cupriavidus sp. CuC1
TGCGGGTGCGGGTCATCGAGTATCGCCTGGAAGGCGTGCCTGACGCTGAGCCGCAGTATCGCCTGATCACCAATCTGCTGGACCCGGCGGTGGCACCTGCCATCGAGATGGCGGCGCTGTACCACCGGCGCTGGAAGATCGAGGAGATGTTCGACGAGATCAAGACACATCTGTGCGATGGAAAGAAGGTGCTGCGCAGCAAGACGCCTGATCTGGTACGTCAGGAGTTCTATGCGCTAATGCTCACGCACGCGGCGATTCGTCGACTGATGTACGAAGCTGCACAGGACAGCGGGCAGCGACCCGAAGACTTATCCTTTGTTCATGCCGTGCGTGTGCTCAACCGACGCCTGCCCGAGGCGGCGGCTATTTCCCCCTGAGCAGTGGCAAAGCTGGAAACAAAGTCTGCTGCGCGAACTCGCCAGCGGCCGCGCGGTGCAAAGCCGCGGCAAGCGCAATCCCCGCGGCGTGAAACGAAAGATGTCGAATTTCCGAATCCGGCGGCGATCCGAGCCGCTGAATCAGCGGATCGTCCCCAAAGTGGTTGTGAAGTGAACAGTATTGCGGCTAGGCAGGCATCGGCAGCGGGGCAAACACGCCCCGATTCGGCAAAGCGTACCCGTTTCTGCGTAGCCAAACGGGTAAGCAGTGGCAGCTGAATCAGCCCTGTCCCGCCAACGCCGAACTCAACCCACCATGCATGGCCGGCCCGGCGGCCACCATCCCCTGGCACCCCCACGCGAACGGCTTGCCATCCAGCGCGGTCACCAGCAAAACGCCAGGCAACCAATCGTAGTAATCCTGCCCGCACTCCCAGTACGCATCGAGCGCGCCGCCGGCAACCCATCCACCACCAGGCACAGCGCAATGGTCCAGCCGGGCATGCCTCTCAGGTAATGCAATGCACGGTGGGAGCAGCCAGTCTAGGCACTTGCCGCATTGCCAGCTAACGATAGAATGCCAACATATATTCGAAACGGGCCAAGCCGATGTCGCTCCGAGAAGTCCGCCCGATCACGCATGAAGCCGCCCGGGAACAGGTGCCGCATGCGCACGCCGAGGGCCAGCTGTTTTCCGTGAAATCCGGCGTGGTCAGCATCGAGGCCGGTGGCGGGCGCTGGCTGATGCCGACCGGCTGCACCGGCTGGGTGCCGCCGTATGCATCGCACGGGGCGCGCATCCATGGCTCGATGACAGGGATGAGCCTGTATTTCGACGAGGCGTGGAGCCGCGCCGCCATGCCGGCCACGCTCAAAGTGGTCCGCCTGTCGCCCCTGCTCGCCGCGCTGCTCGACACGCTGGCGCAAGGCGAGCCGCCGGCCGGGCCGATACGCGAGCATTATCTGGCGGTCTTTGCCGATGCCTTTACCCGCCAGCCAGCGCAAACGCTGTTCCTGCCCATGCCGCAGGAGCCGCGCCTGCTGCGCATGGCCACCGCCTTGCTGGCGAGCCCGGACGACAACACCGACCTGGACGGCTGGGCGGCGCGCATCGGCATGGCGCGCCGCACGCTGACCCGCCACTTCCAGGCCGACACCGGCTGGAGCCTGGCGCAATGGCGCCAGCAGTTGCGCATGCTGGCGGCCATGGAGCGGCTGGTGGCTGGCGAAAGCGTCACTACCGTGGCGCTCGGCCTGGGCTACGCCAGCGTCAGCAGCTTCATTGCCTTGTTCCGCCGTTACACCGGCACCACACCGCGTGCCTACCTGGCGATGGGCAAGGACTGATGGCACGGCGGGCGCGCAGGGCTTGCGCGGGTGCAGCAAGCGCCAACCCACCCGCTCTTGTATGCTACGGCTATTGCCGCCGAACAAGCCTGACCGCGCCATGAGCCACAAATCCCGCAGCCTCCTGCAGTCGATCTTCAGCCACCCGCTCAGCAACAACATCCACTGGCGCGAGGTGGAGTCACTGCTGCAGCAACTCGGCGCGAAGGTGGAGCCGATCCAGGGCGCCCGCTTCCGGGTGGTGCTCAACGAGTACGAGTTCTACCTGCATCACCCGCACCATGGCAATGTCTGCGCCAAGCAAGAGATCAAGCACCTGCGCGATTGCCTTGTTGCCGCCGGCGTGAGCCCTCCCGACGGCGACGACAAGCCGAAGTGACCCGGCGCTTGCCCAGGCAAGCGCCGCGGCGAACACCGGCGCGGCGATCCTCATCGGCCGGCAAGGCCAGGCACTGCCCCAGCCCATCCATCCCTACGGATTTCCATGACCAATCTTTCCGCATTCCTCGTTACCAACAAATGGCCCGCCTTGCGCCCGGACCGGATCCAGCTCTATTCGCTGCCCACGCCAAATGGCGTCAAGGTCTCGATCATGCTCGAGGAGACCGGCCTGCCGTACGAGCCGCACCTGGTGCGCTTCGACGCCAATGACCAGTACACGCCGGAATTCCTGTCGATCAGCCCCAACAACAAGATTCCCGCCATCCTCGATCCGAGCGGCCCCGGCGACCAGCCGCTGGCCCTGTTCGAGTCCGGCGCGATCCTGCTCTACCTCGCCGACAAGAGCGGCAAGCTCATCCCGCAAGATCCCGCCGGCCGCTACGAGACCATCCAGTGGCTGATGTTCCAGATGGGCGGCATCGGGCCGATGTTCGGGCAACTTGGATTCTTCAACAAATTCGCCGGCAAGGAATACGAGGACAAGCGCCCGCGCGACCGCTATGTCGCCGAAGCCAAGCGCCTGCTGGCGGTGCTGAACGGCCGCCTCGCGGACCGCGCCTGGATCATGGGCGACACCTACACCATCGCCGACGTCGCGACCTTCCCCTGGGTGCGCAACCTGATCGGGTTCTACGAGGCCGGAGAGCTGGTCGGCATCCAGGACTTCCCCCATGTCACACGCGCGCTCGAGGCCTTCCTGGCGCGTCCCGCGGTGGCCAAGGGCCTGGATATCCCGAAGCGCGTCTAGACCAGCCCGGAGCAACGCCAGTGCCGCTGATTCAGTTTGATGCCCTTGCCGCCGCGCTACCGGGCAGCCACGGCACGCTGGTGATCGTCGACGTCTGACCCTATCTGCACGCGCGCGCGACAAAGCCGTCCCGCACGCGTTGCATCGCTCAGCTGTCCTTGCCGCCGGCCGCGCCGTGGCAACCGCAGCCGGCTTGATGGCCGTGCCCCCCGCGGCTGTCGTCCCACGCCGACCCCAGAATGATCTGGCAGAAGTTCAGGCGCTGGTAGGTGGGGTCGCGCAGCGCCAGCACATCGGCCTTGACGTTGCCAAAGGTGGTCTCCGGCTTGTGGATCGTGCCGTGGGCGAACGCATCGATGATGTCGTTCTTGAACGTGGTCTCGCGCGGATGCGCCGCCACCACTTGGATGCGTTGCGCCTCGCTGAACTCGTCGTAGGCGAGGCCCAGCACATCCATCTCCACACCGGCCGTCACCAGCGCCACCACCGGCTTCATATGCTCGGGCACGCCCGGCGTGGTGTGCAGCGCGATCGACGCCCACACCTGCTCGATATCGTAGTCGTTCGCGCCATGCTGCAGGAGGAAGTCGCGCGCCGCATTGGCGCCGTCGACCTCGAAGCGGTTCGTCTTGCTGCTGTAGGCATCGACCAGCCCCATGTCATGGAACATGGCGCCGACATACAGCAGTTCCGGGTCATAGATCAGGCCCTTGCGCTGCCCGGCCAGCGCGCCGAACAGGAACACGCGGCGCGAGTGGTGGTACAGCAGGTCGGGCTCGGTATCGCGCACCAGTTCGGTGGCGGCGCGCGCCATCGCGCTATCGGGTATCTTGATGCCTGCAATCGTGGTTGTCATGTGGGCTCCTGGGTATGCGTTGCCATGCTGTTTCGATGGAACCCAGTATTGGCCAATCCCATTGCGCGGACAACGAAGACGGACCGTCCAACACTGCCAACCATGCAGCGTCTTCTGCCATGACCCACAGACAGGGAGTCAGGAGTCAAATGCACCACGTTTCTCAATAAGGCCCATCGATGCAAACCGTCGCGATCGCGATCTTTCCCGGCGTGCAGGCGCTCGATGTCGCCGGCCCCGTCGATGTCTTCGCGGAAGCCAACCGTTTCCTGGCACCGCAGGACCACTACGAAGTTGCCTTGCTTGGCGCCGCGGCGGGCACCCTGCGGGCATCCAACGGCATGAAGCTCGTGGTGGATGAAACGTTTGAGCGTGCTGCGCCTCGCTTCAGCCTGGCCTTGGTGGCAGGCGGCCCCGCGCTGGCCGAAGCGGCGCCGGACCCGCGCCTGGCGCACTGGCTCGCGGCCGTCGCCGCGCATTGCGACCGTTACGGCTCGATCTGCACGGGCGCATTCGCGCTGGGCCATGCCGGCCTGTTGGACGGACGCCATGTCACCACGCACTGGCAGCACGCGCAGCAACTCGCCGAGCAGTTCCCCAAGGCCCATGTCGATTTCGACCGGATCTACCTGCGCGACGACCGCCTCGTCACGTCGGCCGGCGTGACCGCTGGCATCGACCTGTCGCTGGCCCTGGTGGCGCAGGACCACGGCCCGCGCGTTGCGCTCGCGGTCGCCAAGCGGCTGGTAGTGTTCGCGCAACGCCAGGGCGGCCAGTCGCAGTTCAGCCCCTACCTGAGCGCGCCGGCGGATGACGCCTCGCCGGTGGCCAAGGTGCAGGCGCACGTGATGGCGCACATCCGCGAGCGGTATGCCGTGCGGCAGCTCGCCGAGGTGGCCGGCATGAGCGCGCGCAACTTTGCCCGCGTGTTCGTGCAGGAGACCGGTGTCACGCCGCATGAATTCATCGAGCGCGCGCGTGTGGACGCGGCGCGCCAGTTGCTGGAGAGCAGCGGCGCCGCGCTCAAGGCGGTGGCGTGGGACTGCGGGTTTGGCACGGCGGAGCGCATGCGCATCGTCTTCGCGAAGCGCCTCGGCGTGACGCCGATGCAGTATCGCGAGCGGTTTCGCCGCGCGCCGCGCTAAAAAAAGCGGGCACCCACGCGGTGCCCGCCCGATTGCAGCTGCCGTCAATCTCAGCCAGCCATCTCCACCACCGCCGCGGCAGGTGCCGCGGCATAGTGATCGAACTGCATGGCAAAGCTGGCACGGCCCGAGGTCAGCGCGCGCAAGCTGCCGATATAGCCAAACAGGCTGGCCAGCGGCACATGCGCCTGGACCACCGTGGTGTTGCCGCCACCGCGTTGCGATTGCCCGCGCACCATGCCCCGGCGCCGGTGGATATCGCCGATGACGTCGCCCACATGATCGGCGGACGTCACCACTTCCACGCTCATCACTGGCTCCAGCACCACGGGCGCAGCCTGCCGCGCGGCTTCACGGAAGGCGGACGCTGCCGCGGTCTCGAAGGCCAGGGCCGAGGAGTCGCGCTCGTGATAACTGCCGTCCAGCAAGGTCGCCTGGAAATCCACCACCGGGTACCCCGCGAGCACGCCCTGCGCGGCCGCGCGCCGGATGCCGGCTTCCACCGCCGGGACGAACTCGCGCGGCACCGCGCCACCGCTGATGCGGCTCTCGAACCGAACGCCCTCGCCACGCGCCAGCGGCTCGACGCGCAGCACCACCTCCGCGTACTGCCCCGGGCCGCCGCTCTGCTTGCGATGCAGGTAGCGTGCATCAGCGGCACGGGTCAGCGTCTCGCGATACGCCACCTGTGGACGCCCCACGGTGACTTCCACATGAAAGCGCGTACGCAGCTTCTCCCGCGTGACCTCCAGCTGCAGCTCACCCATGCCGGACAGCAGCGTCTGCCCGCTCTCCGGATCCTGGCGCAGGCGCAGGCTCGGATCTTCCTGCACCAGCACTTGCAAGCCACGCGACAGGCCGGCCTGGTCGGACTGGCTCTTCGGCTCGATGGCGACGTCGATCACCGGCTCGGGCGTGTCGATGGACTCCAGCACCATGGGATGCGCCGGATCGGTCAACGTATCGCCGGTGATGGTGGCCTTGAGTCCCGCGATCGCCACGATATCGCCCGCCACGGCAACCTCCAGCTCCTGCTTGCGGTCCGCGTGCATCTCGTACAGCCTTGCCACGCGTTCGCGCTTGCCACTGCCAGCGTTGAGCACGGTGTCGCCGGCAGCGAGCCGCCCGCGATACACGCGCACGAACGTCAGCGTGCCGTGCGCGTCGTGCACGACCTTGAAGGCGAGCGCCACCAGCGGCTGGCCAGCGTCCGCGCTCACTTCATGACGGTCCACCTCGCCAGGTGCCGGCAGGTAGGCTGTCACCGCATCGAGCAAGGGCTCCACGCCCTTGTTCTTGAAGGCGGAGCCCGCCAGCACGGGCACCACGGCACCGCTGATGGTCGCGCGCCGGATGGCTGCGCGCAGTGCCTCCTCGGCCGGCTCGCGGCCCGCCAGATAGTCTTCCAGCAAGGCATCGTCCTGCTCGGCCAGCGTTTCCAGCAAGCGCTGGCGCCACGCCGCGGCCTGTTCCGCCAGCGCCTGCGGCACGGCATCGGTCACGTAGCCTGTACCGCCCGAGCCGCCTTGCCATAGCAGGGCCTGCATGGTCACGAGATCGACTATGCCGGTGAAATCGCCTTCGCTGCCGATCGGCAATTGCAGCACCAGCGGCACCACGCCGAGGCGCTCCTCGATCATGCCGACCACGCGCAGGAAGTCCGCGCCGGTGCGATCCAGCTTGTTGATGAAGGCGAGGCGCGGCACGCGGTAGTGGTCCGCCAGGCGCCAGTTGGTCTCCGTCTGCGGCTCCACGCCGGCCACGCCGTCGAACACCACCACGGCGCCGTCGAGCACGCGCAGCGAGCGGTTCACCTCGATATTGAAATCGATGTGCCCCGGGGTATCGATCAGGTTGACCTGGTGGCCGCGCCAGAACACGGTGGTGGCCGCGCTGTTGATGGTGATGCCGCGCGCCTGCTCCTGCGGATCGAAATCCATGGTGGCGGCGCCGTCATGCACCTCGCCCAGCCGGTGGCTGGCGCCGGTGTAGAACAGGATGCGTTCCGAGGTGGTGGTCTTGCCCGCGTCGACGTGGGCGATGATGCCGATGTTCCTGAGTTTCCTGCTTTCCTTCCTGCTTTCTTTTCTGCTTTCCATGATGGGCTGCCTGAATGCAAACACCCTGGCGGGTGCGTGCCTGCCAGGGTGTTGATCTGCGAGGCCTCCCGGACTGCATGTGCAGCCAGGAGGCTATGGGATCGCTTGCGAGGCGGCGCCGGCATGCCGCATGCGGCACGCAATGGTCTCGGTGACTACGCCAGACGACGCCGTTACCGCACCAAGGGACGAGCGCAAGCTCCCGTTCCCTTGGCCGGTTTGAATCGTGGCAATCAACTTGTCGTAAGTACGCATGGCGTGTCAGATGGTGGCGAATCAAAAAAAACAAAACCCCGGAGGGCCTGCGGGCCGTCCGGGGTTGGCGATGTTCTGATCTCGTCGTTCCCGGAACCGGCCTTGCAGCCCTCCGGGCGGGACGCTCGGAAGACTAGACGTGAATGGCCAGCAGCACGCGTTCACCGTAAGGTGCCGCGGCAAACGCTGCGATGGCGAGGCGTTGCGCTGCTTGCTTCATGTCGTTTGAACTCCAGAGAATGGAGCGCAGTCTAGCACTTGTAGACAGAACGTGCAGCACGCCATACTTGCACCAACCGTGCACCTCGCCGCAAAGTGCACTAGGCTGAAAAGAGCATCCCACGCAGGAGATCCCCATGCCAAGCCACCCAGTCCTGGAACGGGTCACCGCCCGCATCAAAGCGCGCAGCACCGCCACCCGCCAGTCCTACATGGATCGCACCCGCGCCATGGCGGGCCAGAAGGTGGAACGCGCGCAGCTCTCATGTACCAACCTGGCGCACGCCGTGGCGGCCATGCCCGAGCAGGCCAAGATCCGCCTGAAGGCGCAGGAGCGCCCCAACCTCGCCATCGTCTCCTCGTACAACGACATGCTGTCGGCGCACCAGCCCCTGGCCGAGTATCCCCAATGGCTCAAGGAGGCCGCTCTGGAAGCCGGCGGCACCGCGCAGTTCGCCGGCGGCACGCCGGCCATGTGCGATGGCGTGACGCAGGGCCAGGACGGCATGGATCTCTCGCTGTTCTCGCGCGACGTGATCGCGCTGGCCACCGCGGTGGCGCTGTCGCACCAGATGTTCGACGGCGCGCTGTACCTCGGCGTGTGCGACAAGATCGTGCCGGGGCTGGTGATGGGCGCGCTGTCGTTCGGCCACCTGCCGGCCATCTTCGTGCCCGGCGGGCCGATGACCACCGGCATGGGAAACGAGGAAAAGGCCCGCGTGCGCCAGCGCTATGCCGAGGGCAAGCTTAGCCGCGCGGAGTTGCTGGAGGCGGAGAGCAAGTCCTACCACGGCCCCGGCACCTGCACCTTCTACGGCACCGCCAACTCCAACCAGATGCTGATGGAGATCATGGGCCTGCACCTGCCCGGCACCGCCTTCGTCAATCCCAACACGCCGCTGCGCGAAGCACTCACGCGCGAATCCGCGCGCCAGGCGCTACGCCTGGTGCATGGCGGCGATCGCTATACGCCGGTGGCGGACGTGCTCGACGAGCACGCCTTCGTCAACGGCATCGTCGGCCTGCTGGCCACCGGCGGCTCCACCAACCATACGTTGCACCTGGTGGCGATGGCGCGCACCGCGGGCATCGTGCTGGGCTGGGACGATTTTGCCGAACTCTCGGAAGTGGTGCCGCTGCTGGCGCGCGTGTATCCGAACGGCAGCGCGGATGTGAACCAGTTCCAGGCGGCCGGCGGGCTGGGGCTGGTGATTCGCGGCCTGCTGCAGCTTGGCCTGCTGCACGACGACGTCACCACCGTGGTGGGCAAGGGCCTGGCCGATTACACGCGCGAGCCGGTGCTGCGCGATGGCAAGCTCACCTGGATCGACGGGCCCGAAGCGCCGCTGGACGACAGCATCGTGCGCGCCGCCGGCCAGCCCTTCGCGCCGGAAGGCGGCATCAAGCTGCTCGACGGCAATATCGGCCGTGCCGTGCTGAAGATCTCGGCGGTCAAGCCCGAGCACCACATCGTGGAGGCCCCGGCGATGGTATTCCACTCGCAGGATGCGCTGATCGAAGCCTTCAAGCGCGGGGAACTGGAGCGGGACTTTATCGCGGTGCTGCCATGGCAAGGTCCGGCCGCCTGCGGCATGCCGGAGCTGCACAAGCTCACGCCCACGCTGACCGTGCTGCAGGACCGCGGCTTCCACGTGGCGCTGGTGACTGACGGGCGCATGTCCGGCGCGTCGGGCAAGGTGCCGGCCGCCATCCATGTGTGCCCCGAGGCGTTGAGCGGCGGCGGGATCGCCCGCGTGCGCGATGGCGACCCGATGCGCGTGGACGCGCATGCGGGCGTGCTCGCGGTGCTGGTGCCGCAAGCGCAGTGGGCCGCGCGCTCGGTGACGCCGCCCGATCTCAGCGCCAACCGGCACGGCGTGGGGCGCGACCTGTTTGCCAATTTCCGGCGCCACGTCAGCACGGCGGAGGCCGGGGCCTGCTCGCTGTTCGCGGAGGAGGGCTGAAGCGCGGCTCAGAAACTATGGCTGATGCCGGCACCGAACCCGGTGCCGCCGCTGGCGTACCGGCTGTGGCGATAGGACACCGCGCCATGCAGCGTGGTGCGTTTCGATAGCGCATAGTCCAGCCCGCTGGTGACGTAGCCGGTCACGCCCGCCGTGCCGTAGCCCTGGAAATCGCGCGCGCCCGAGAGCTTCAGCGTATAGGCGCCCACGCGCCAGTTGACGCCAAGCGTGGCGGCGCTGCGCTTGGCGCTGGCGTCGCCAAGGAAGGCCTGGCTCGCGGCGCTCAGATGGGTCTGGCTGTATGAGGCCATCAGCCGCACCTTGGTGAACGCATAGGCCAGTCCGGCGAACCACGTGCTGTCGTACGCCGCATTGCGCTCCGCCGTCAGCATGGCCGACCAGGGCCCGGCATCGTAGTTGAGCGAGGCCGCCAGGGGCCGCGTGCGGTCCCGGTTGCCGGCGGCGTCCGGCGTTTCGTTCTTCTCCACGCCTGCGGATACGTGCACGTGCATCCCGCCCCATTTCGGCGAGTCGTAGAACACGCCGTTGTTCAGGCGCGAGTATTCGCCCGCGGGTCCGTTGTGATACGGATCGGTGCGATACGACGGGTGGTACACGAACCACGCCACGGAGCTCACGCGGTTGAAGTTGTCCCAGCTGTCGTACTGCCAGTCGTATTGCCACATCGGCGTCAGCGCGCGGCCAAAGCGCAGATCGCCATAAGGCGACTGGATGCCAACGGTGGATTCGCCCTGGAAATGCGGCGTGGCGCCGCTGGCTTCAAGCCGGCCGTCGCCCAGGTCGAAGCGCGTTTGCAGGTTCAGGGTAGCGGCCCAGCCGGGCGCCAGGGCTTCGCTGCCGCGCAATCCGATAAAGCTGCGCTGCATGGTGCCGAGCTGAATTGGCTGGCCGGGCGCGGGACGAAAGATGCCGACGTCGGCAAACCCATAGAGCGTGAGGCTGCCCTGCGCGTGCACCAACGGCGCGGCGGGGGCGAGCACAGCGGCGCAGGCCAGCGCAGGCAGGCACCGCGCGAGCGTTGCGCGTGGCGCGCAAGCGGGGATGCCTTTATTGGCGGGAGGGACTGTGCGCAAGGTACGCGGCTTCCGGGCGATGGGGTTCAGTTCGAGCTTGTGTGCAGACAGCAAATCCAGTTCCAGAGATTGAAGACATGCCGTGTTCCGCAGCGTGGCGCAGCGGGACGCGGATACCGGTGAAAAACCCAAAGGGGCGAAAGGAATAGAAAGATGGAAGAGGCCAACGGCGGCGCAAGGGCGCGCCAGAGACAGGATCGCCGCCGGGGTGCTTGCGCAGCGCGGCGGCGGTAGCGAAGAGGTTGGTTCGTCAGCTCAAGCGATGCGCGGGATTGGGCACAACGGGCGCAGCCGCTTGCGCGTCCTCGGGCACGCGCCATTCCCGCACCGGCACGGCGATGGCGCAGCCGGCGGCTTCGAGCACCTGCTTGATGCGGTGGTAGAAGGCGAAGCGCACGTTCCAGTAATCCCCGGCGGCAAGCCAGCAGCGCACGTTGAGCGTAACGCCCTGCGCGGCATAGTTGACCACCATGACCTCGGAGGCCGGGTCCGCCAGGACGCGGTCCTCGGCGGCGAGCATGGCGCGCAACGCGTCGAGCGCGGCCTGGATGTCGGCGCCGAAGGTGACCGTGACTTCGATGTCGAGCCGGCGGGTGGGGTTCTCGCTGTAGTTGGTGATGGCACTGCCCCAGATCTTGCCGTTGGGCACGCGCAGGCAAACCCCGTCGAAGGTGGTTAGCTCGGTCATGAACAAGCCGGTCTCTCGAACGGTGCCGGCCACGCCCTGCGCATCGATGTACTGGCCCACGCGAAACGGCCGCAGCAGCACCAGCATGATGCCCGCGGCAATGTTCTGCAGCGTGCCTTGCAACGCCAGGCCGATGGCCAGGCCGGCCGCGCCGAGCATGGCGATGATGCTGGCGGTCTGCACGCCGAATTGCGACAGCACCAGCACCACCGTGATCACGCGCACGATCCACTGCGTGACGCTGGCCAGCATCGGGCGCAAGGTGGCGTCCACGCTCGGGCGGTCGAACGCGCGCAGCACCGCGGCGCGGCCGCGCCCGGAGAGCCACCAGCCCAGGATCAGGATCAGCACGGCGGCGATGCAGTTCAGGCCTTGCTGCACCACCAGTTGCAACAGGTAGGCCCAGGCTGCTTCGAGCTTGTGGGGCTCGGTGAAATTCAGGTTCATGGATTTGGCTCCGGCGATGAGTGTGGAAAGGCTGGACATGCGCGGCTCAGGACGTTGCGTCGGCGCGGCGGCGGTGCACCAGTTCCCCGGCATCCGGCAGCGGTGTTTCGCTGCGCGCCAGTTGGCCCGGATCGAGCTGGTGCGAGAAGCCGGCCACCGAGCCCATGCGGCGCTGGCGGTCCTCCGGCAAGGTAGGTCCGCTCTGAATATAGACGGTGAGCAATTCCGCAAGGTGCACCAGCACGGACAAGCGGGTGCGCTCGTAGCCATGCGAGGCGTCGGTGCCGAAGCAAAGCAACGCGGTACGCACATCGTGCCCGGCACTCACCGCCGCGCCCGCGTCTGAATGGTAGAAGCGGAACACGTCCCGATGGCTCGGAATACCGTGCTCGTCGCACAGGCGCAGCAAGCGGCGCGTGAGGTGGTCATCGTGGGGGCCGGCCGAGTCCATCAGCGCAATGGTCACGCCGTTCTCGCTCGCGCCCTGCCCCGGCGCGACCGGCCCGATGTCGATGCCGACCACTTCGCTGACGTCATCCTCGATCACCGCGGTCGCGCCCGAACCAACTTCTTCGGTGAGTGTAAACACCGCGTGACAATCCATCGGCACCGGCGCGCCGCTCTCGCGCACGGCCTTGAGCGCGGCCAGGACGGCGGCGACTCCGGCCTTGTTGTCAAGATGGCGCGAGACGATAAAGCCGTTGTCGAGGAGCTCGGGGTTGGCATCGAAGGCGACGAAATCGCCCACCTGTATACCGAGTTGATCGAGTTCGCGCAGCGTGGCGCGGATGGTGCCGCGCCGGGTGAGCTGGTACGGAATGTCCAGGCTGTCGAGCACGCGCGCGGTGTAATGCACGATCTCGCCGGTCAGTCCGGCGGGGCTGGGAATGGCGAGCAACTCCAGCAACGTGGCCTTGAGGTAAAGCGAGTCGATCTTCAGTGTCTGCATGCGGACGGGTTCATGGTTCGGTTCGAAAAAAATCCAGGAAGAGGTTGGTACGCTCGTGAAGAGGTTGGTACGCACGGGTGTCGCGTCAGTGATAGCCGCCGAAGACTTCGTCGGCGCCCTGCCCGCTCTGCACCACACAGCTGTGTTTCGCCACCGCAGCCGAGAGCAGGTAGAAGGCCACGCAGTCGTGGCTCACCGCCGGCTCGCTCATGGCGTCGATGGCGTCGGGCAGCGCGCTCAGCAAATCGGCTGCCGGGATCATCATCTTCTCGTGGTGGGTGCCAAAGTGGTTGGCCACCAGGTCGGAGTAGTGGAACTCGTCGCCGGCCTCGCCGCCTACGATTTCGAAGCCGATGGCATAGGTGCGCAGGTCGGGCGTACCCGTTTCTGCGAGCAATCCGGTGATCAGGCTGGAGCCCACGCCGCCCGACAACAGCACGCCCAGCGGCACGTCCGCCACGGTGCGGCGGCGCACGGCGGCGCGCAGCGCCGTGAGGGTGAGATCGCGCCAGGCTTCGAAGGGCCGCACGATGTCCGCTGCGCTCGGGCCGAAATCAAGCCGCCACCAGGCGTGGGGCGCAGGCACCACGGCGTGCAGGCTCAGGTAGTGATGCAGCGCGACGGGATCGAGCGTGGTGTCGACATCGCCCCCGGCCAGCAGCGCCGGCAGCGTGGAGGCAAAGCGCAGGCGCTGCGCGGTCTGCGAGTAGTAAAGCGGCTTGATGCCGAGGCGGTCACGCACCAGGTGCGTGACGCCGGAATCGCGCTCCCACAGGGCAAAGGCGAACCTGCCGGCAAAGCGGTCGAGCGCGGCCGGGCCCCAGGCATGCCAGGCCTTGAGGACGACTTCCGTGTCCCCCGTGGAGGCAAAGCGATAGCCTTTGCCGGCGAGTTCCTGGCGCAGTTCATGGTGATTGTAGATGGCGCCGTTGAACACGACGCCCAGGCCCAGGTCGTTGTCGACGAAGGGCTGGTGCGCGCGCTGCGACAAATCCATGATGCGCAGCCGGCGATGGCCGAACGCGCGGGCGCCCAGGCCGAACAGGCCCTCTCCATTCGGGCCGCGCCTGGCCTGGTCGCGGGTCATATCGGCAACGGCGTGCAGGTCGGCCATGACCTGATCGAAACGTAGTTCTCCGGCAATGCCACACATGTTTAGCCACTCTCCTGTCACCGGCGGTGTCGGGACTGCCAAAGCCGCGGCACCGCGCCACGCATCGTTTTCGCATGGCGCGGTGTCGGGGTCTGCCCGCGACGGCCTGACTTGATGTCAGACGATCACCAACAATTGATTGAAATTGAGGATAAATTCAGGACAAATGACAGGGGAATTGGTTTCCCCGGGGTGTGCAGCGAGAGCCGGGTGAATCGGCGCCAGCCCTTAGTGGGCAAGGGCTGGCCGGGATCGAAAAAAAATTTCGCCGAAGTGGTCTTTGGGGTAATTCTGGCGGAGCGGGAGTCGTGCGGAACCCGGGCGCGGGGCACGCAGAATTGGGTACGCTTTTGGTGCGCGAGGAGATCGGGCGCTGCACCCGGCAGGTGCTCGGACCGGCCGGGTTCGACAATACGCAGGCAATGCTCAGGCCGTGACGGGATGATCGTGCAGGCGGTCGCGCGAGGCCAGCGAGGGAAACAGGCGCATCCACACCACTACCACCAGCAGCGTGCCGATACCGCCAAGCAACACCGCGCCAACCGGCCCGAACAGCGCGGCCGTCACGCCGGACTCGAACTCCCCAAGCTGGTTGGACGCGCCGATAAAGACCGAATTGACAGCGCCCACACGCCCGCGCATGTCGTCGGGCGTATCGAGCTGGACCAGCGTGGAGCGCACCACCACGCTGATCATGTCGGAGGCGCCAAGCATGACCAGCGCCGCCATCGACAGCGGCAGCCAGTGCGAGATGCCGAACACCATCGTCGCCGCGCCGAAGACACCCACGGCACCGAACATGACGCGACCCACGCGGCGGTTCATCGGATGGTGGGCCAGCCACAGCGCGGTCGCCAGCGCGCCGATGGCGGGCGACGAGCGCAGCAGGCCCAGGCCCCAGGGGCCGGTATGAAGGATGTCGCGCGCGTAGATGGGCAGCAGCGCGGTGGCGCCGCCCAGGAGCACGGCAAAGAGATCCAGCGAAATCGCGCCAAGCAGCACCGGCCGGCTGCGGATATACGAAAAACCCGCGAACAGCGTGGCGATGCTGACCGGCGTGGTCAGCCGCTGCGCGGCCTGGCGCAGCTTGAGCGCGGTGACCAGGCAGGCCGCCACGGCGAACAGCGTAGCGCTGATGGCGTAGACCACGCCCGGGCCGGCCACGTAGGCGAAGCCGCCCAGCGCTGGGCCAATGATGATGGCCGTCTGCGTGGCGGAGCTGGACAGCGCCACCGCGCGGGGAAACTGGCGCGGCGTGACCACGCTGGGCAGCAGCGCCTGCAGGGTTGGCGTCTCAAAGGCTCGGGTGGCGCCCATCAGGGCGACGAAGACGAAGATGTGATCGCGCGAGATCCAGCCCGACAGGCTCGCCACCGCCATCGACACCGCGATCAGCGCTTCCAGCGTCTGGCACGTGCGCACGATCAGGCGCCGGTCGAAGCGGTCGGCCACATGGCCGGACATCAGCAGCAGCATCACCGAGGGCAGGAATTGCACCAGGCCCACCATGCCGAGCATGAACGGGTCGCGGGTGAGGTCGTAGACCTGCCAGCCTACCGCCACCGTAAAGATCTGGTAGCCGATGGTGGTGCACAGGCGGGCAAACCAGAACAGCCGAAATGAAGGATCGCGAAAAACTGAATCCGGCTCGGGGGCCGGAACGGAAGCAGGGGTCGACATGGATGGTGGTGATGACGGGACGGGCGGCGGGGCAAAGCTGGGACGCATTCTATCCGAGCCCTGCGATGTATGCAGCCGCATGCATCACCTGGCCAGCCCTTCCATGTATCAACAATGATGCAATGCCCCTGCCGGGAAGGCACGCACCGCAAGTTCAAGAATGCGCCAAGGTGCTTTCAGCGCCGAAAGCGGGCAAAAACGTGGGCATGCCGCGCACGTTCTCGATCCAGGCCTCGCTGGCTTATTGCGGCGACAGCGCCGCGCGCAGGCTGTCGGCCAGCGCCGCGGTGGCTGGCGCCGCGGCGCGGCGCGACAGCAGCAGTACGCGGGTATCGCAGCCGGCATCGGCCAGCGGTACGCAGCGCACGCCCGGCGGCACCATGCGGCCGAGCGAAGCCGGCACCAAGGCCACGCCAAACCCGGCCTCCACCAGCGCCAGCTGCGAGAGCTTGCGCGAGATCGCTGCCGCCGCGCGCGGATAGAAGCCGTGCTCCAGGCAGCACTGCGCCACGCGCTGGCTCAGGCCGCCCCGGTCCGGATGCGGCAGCGACACGAAGGCCTCCTCCCGCAAGCGCGCCAGCGCCACGCTTTCCTCGTGCGCGAGCGGATGCGCGCTGCTCACCGCCAGCGCCAGGCGTTCCGTGTAGAGAGGATCCACGTCGACACCAGGCAGCCGGCGCAGCAGCGGCTCGCGCGCCAGGCCCAGGTCGGCGCGGCCTTCTTCGATCTCCATCGCCTGCTGTTCGCTGGACGCCTGCGAGATCTCGAAACGTATTCCCGGATGCCTAGCCTGGTACTCGCGCAGCACCGCCGTGCAGGCCGGCGTCAGCGGCACCGAGCTGGAATGCAGCAGGCGCACCGCGCCTTGCTCGCCGCGCTCGACCTGGCGCGCCTGCGCCGAGGCCTCGGTCAGCTCGGCCAGGATGCGGCGTGCCGCTTCCAGGAAGGCGCGGCCGGCCGGCGTGGTCTCCACATGACGCGGCTTGCGCACCAGTAGCACCACTTGCAGCATGCCCTCCATCTCCTTGATCTGCCGGCTCAGCGCCGACTGCGCAATAAAGAGCCGCTCGGCGGCCAGGCTGAAGCTGCCGGCATCGACGATTTCAACGAAGTAGCGTAGCTGCTTGAGGGACGGACTCATTGAATGGGCGGGCTCATGGGACGGACGGGCTGGCATCGGCCTGGATCGTGCGCGCAGTGTGCCATGGCGCGCACGCCGCGCCCAGCGCGCTGCCATGCCGCTTTGCGATGGATCGCGGGGCGCTTTGATATTGGTCCGCGGCAGCATGCGTCCCTATGCTGTGGGGCACGCAACCCTGACGCCAAACTCCGTGGACCTGACCCCCCTGCTGTCCGATGTTTCCTTGCCCACCTACCTCGCCATGTGCGTGGCGGTTGCCGGCGCCTATGTGATCTTCGGCATGGCGGGCTTCGGCACCGCGCTGGTGGCCGGGCCGCTGCTGGCCTACCTGATGCCGGTGAGCCAGATCGTGCCGCTGCTGGCGCTGATGGACTGCACGGCCGCCGCCTTTGCCCTGCTGCGTGATGGCCGCGCCGCCGACCGCACCGAGCTTGGCCGGCTGCTGCCCTGCATGCTGGCCGGCAGCCTGGTGGGCGCGGCACTGCTACTCAAGCTGCAATCGGAACTGCTGCCGCTGCTGCTGGGCGTGTTCGCGATGGGATATGCGATCTGGTCGCTTGCCGGCAAGCGACCAACCGGCTTTACGCCGCGCGCAGCGCTGCCCTTTGGCCTGGGCGGCGGCGTCTGCTCGGCCATGTTCGGCAGCGGCGGCTTCCTGTATGCGATCTACCTGTCGGGCCGGCTGGGCAAGGACGCCATGCGCATGACGCAGTCCACGCTGACGGCGTGAGTACGCTGACGCGGCTGGTGCTGTTTGCCTTGGCGGGGGTGTATGCGGGTGCGGCCATCATCAAGCTGGCGCTGTTGCTGGCGCCGGCGATGGCGCTGGGCCTGTGGGCTGGGCGCAGGATCACGCTGCGCTTGTCGCGCGAGCAGTTCCTGCGCATGGTCAACGCGGTGGTGCTGTGCTCCGGCGGCGCGCTGGTCCTGCACTTCCTGCTGCGCCTGGATTAAACGCGCCGCCCGGGCGGGCGGCGCTTGTGCCAGATCGCTCCAGCAGCGCGAAATCAGACGATTTCGCGCGTCTCCATGAACTGCAGCTTGGGGAAGCGCTCCTGCGTCAGGCGCAGGTTGACCATGCTGGGCGCCAGGTAGACGTGGTCGCCGGCGCCATCCAGCGCCACATTGTGGCCGGCCTTCTCGATCAGCTTCTCAATCTCCGCGGGGTCGCCCTTGAGCCAGCGCGCGGTGGCGCAATCATGCGATTCGAAGATCGCGTCGACACCGTACTCGTGCTCCAGGCGGTGCGCCACCACATCGAACTGCAGGATACCGACCGCGCCCAGCACCAGGTCGTTGGAGGCGATCGGGCGGAACATCTGCGTGGCGCCCTCTTCCGCCAACTGCTGCAAGCCCTTTTGCAGTTGCTTGACCTTGAGCGGGTTGTTCAGGCGCGCGCGGCGGAAAAACTCCGGTGCGAACGACGGAATGCCGGTGAACTTGAGCGCCTCGCCCTCGCTGAACGCGTCGCCCAGGCGGATGGTGCCGTGGTTGGGCACGCCGATGATATCGCCGGCATACGCTTCTTCCGTCGTATTGCGGTCCTGCGACATGAAGGTGATGGCGTTGTTGATGGCCATGGTCTTGCCGGTGGACACGTGCTGCACCTTCATGCCGCGCTCGAAGCGGCCCGAGCAGACCCGCACGAATGCGATGCGGTCGCGGTGGCGCGGGTCCATATTGGCCTGGATCTTGAACACGAAGCCGCTGAACCTGGGCTCCTGCGGCTCCACGGCGCGCGACTCGGCATTGCGGCCTTGCGGCGGCGGCGCCAGCTCGCACAATGCGTCAAGCAGCGATTGCACGCCAAAGTTGTTGACGGCCGAACCGAAGTACACCGGCGTCTGCTTGCCGCTGAGAAAGGCCTCCTTGTCGAAGGCGTGGGAGGCGCCTCGCACGAGTTCGATCTCGATGCGCAGCTCTTCCGCCTGGGTCCCCAGCACGCGGTCCAGCTCCGGATTGTCCAGGCCCTGGACCATGGACGAGGTGCCCTTCTCACCGTGCGGATCGAACAGCTGCACGCGGTCGTCGATCAGGTGGTACACGCCGCGGAAGGCCTTGCCCATGCCGATCGGCCAGGTCATCGGCGCGCACTGCATCTTCAGCACGTCCTCGATTTCATCGAGCAGCTCGATGGGCGAGCGGCCTTCGCGGTCGAGCTTGTTGATGAAGGTGATGATGGGCGTGTCACGCAGGCGGCAAACGTTGAGCAGCTTGATGGTCTGCGCTTCCACCCCGTTGACCGAGTCGATCACCATCACCGCGGAGTCCACCGCGGTCAGCGTACGGTAGGTGTCTTCGGAGAAGTCCTCGTGGCCCGGGGTGTCGAGCAGGTTGACGATGTTCTCTCGGTACGGGAACTGCATCACCGACGAGGTCACCGAGATGCCGCGCTGCTTTTCCAGCTCCATCCAGTCGGAGGTGGCGTGGCGGTCGGCCTTGCGCGCGCGCACTTCGCCCGCGACCTGGATGGCGCCACCGAACCACAGCAGTTTTTCGGTCAGGGTCGTCTTACCCGCGTCAGGGTGCGAAATGATGGCAAAGGTGCGACGACGCGCAATTTCGGATACGAGCGAGCTCACGGCAATGGATTCGGCAAACAGAGGATGAAAAAGGGGCCCGGGGCGCAGCGGACCGGCGCCAGGGGCCGGCGCGACCATCAGCTTGCGGTCGGGGGCCGGGCACTGCGGGCATGCACGAAGGGAATCGGGCCGTATTTTACCGGTTCGCGGGACCGGCCGCGCGCGGATCGGGCGGCGGGCTGACGCTTTGCCCTCGCAAGCTGCCGAATTGCAGCGCGTATTGGCGGGTTAGCTCAGCGCCGAAGAAGAATATTTGTGCCGAATAATACACCCACAGCATCAACGCAACCACGGAACCGGCGGCCCCATAGGACGAGGCCACGGCGCTATTGCCCAGGTAGAGCCCGATCAGCCGCTTGCCCACGGAAAACAGCAGCGCGGTGATGATGGCGCCCATGATTACGT
The DNA here is from genome assembly GCF_044627735.1 of Cupriavidus sp. CuC1. Lineage (NCBI taxonomy): Bacteria > Pseudomonadati > Pseudomonadota > Betaproteobacteria > Burkholderiales > Burkholderiaceae > Cupriavidus > Cupriavidus sp. CuC1. The sequence continues at coordinate 19,594 of NZ_JBIUHC010000041.1, forward strand.
CGCGCCAGGCAATGCGGGCATTGGGCAGCATCTTGAAGATCACGGCAAACAGCAGGGTCACCACGACAAAGGAGAATGCCGTGGAGATCACGTCGGCCACGGGCGCAAACCACGATTGCGTCCACATCTGCCCCCAAAACCGGTCGACCACTGCCAGCGCGGCATTGACGATCAGCGACACCAGCAGCATGAAGGCCAGCACCAGCACCAGGCTGAACGAGAGCAAGCGGGCCCGCAGCAGTTGCTGCCAGCCGGCACCCTGCGGCGCCGGTGTCTCCCAGATCTCGTCCAGGCTGCCTTTGAGCTCCGCGAAGGCGCTGGTGGCGCCGACAAACAGGATACCGGTGGCGATGGCCGCGGCCAGTCCGCCCCCGCCCGAGCGGTGCGTGGCGGCAAGGATTTCCTGGATGGCGGCCGCGCCCTGGGCGCCGACGAGGTCGTCGATCTGGGAGAAGATCTCGCCCCGTGCCGCCTCCGCGCCAAAGAAAATGCCGGCAATCGAGATCACCAGCACCAGGACCGGCGCCAGCGAGAAGAGCATATAGAAGGACAGCGCCGCGCCCTTGCTCGCGGCTCGGTGCGCCAGCCACGCGCTGATCGCGGCCAGCACCACCCTGACCGTGCGCGCGGCGGTATGGCGATCGGGCAGCCAGTGGCCGATGCCGCGAGCGCGTGGCGTGGGTGGCGTGCGGTCCAGGGACTGGTCCGGGGAATCTGCTGGATTCACGCGTGGATCCCGTTGTTGGTCCGGCGGCTGAATGGTCCGGCGACCTGCCCTAGCGCTGGTCTTTGCTCAGGCCCCATATCAACGACACCGCTGACAGTACGAGGAAGATGATGAAGAGGATCTTGGCAAACTCGGCCGCCGCAGCGGAGATGCCACCGAAGCCAAACACGGCCGCGATCATGGCGATGACGAAGAAAACCACGGCGTAGCGCAACATGATGGGACTCCAACGAAGCCATCTCCCGTTTTGTTATCCGTTCCAAGGTTCATGATACAGCCCATCCCGCGCTTTGCCCAAGCCGCCGGGGCGCGGCTCACGACCCGGTTCCGGCCCGGTCCGGGCGGTGAACGGCTAGACTGAAAGGCGGGCAACGCGCCCTCTCGCCGCAGGCGGGGCGCGCCACCGGACCGGCTGGCAGCAACTCCCAACCGTGCTAGCACCGTCCTCCCGCACGCAATCTTTCGACAACCAGAAGGAGGCACCATGAACCGGAAAACCCTCCGCCGCCTTGGCACCGCCGTCTTCCTGGCGCTCGGCCTGCTCGCCGCCGCCGGGTGCGAACGCAGCCAGCCGGGACCTAAGCCGATTTCCGGTGCACTGGCCGGGCACACCGCCGGCACCGCGCCGACGCACCTCGCTCCACCCGCCATGCCGGTACTGTCGGCCTGAGCGTCGACAGCTTCGCAACCGCGCGCCCAGGCCAATGCCGCCAACCCGCGCATCACGCTCCGGCAAGCTCGGAGCGTACCCGTTTCTGCGTATGCAATCTCGCGCCGCTGAACGCGCACAAAGCGGCGCAGACGAGGCGCAAGCGACCGGGGCCGCCCGCGTTGCTGCCAGCACCAAAGACGGGCCGGCACGCTAGCCGGCCCCTGCGTTGTTTCAGCGATGCAACCAGCACCGGCCCGCCCTTGCGGGCGCTCATGGCGTGTCGTCGTGCCTGACTCAGCATGGCCGTGCGCCCAGTCGGCCATCGCTTTGGGCCGGTGCCATCGGCAATGCCGCGTTACAGCACTGCAACCAAAATGTTCTTCCTCTCTCGGGGAACTTCCGCGCGCTCTTGCCTACCACCCGCAAACCGTTGCCAGTGCTCGATTGCCGGGTATTGGCACGTTTGTCGCTCTGTTCGCCACAGGGAGACATATAAAAATGACGCGACGAGTCCTACAACGTGGGAGTGAGTTCAGCCATGCGTCAGCCGCCAGCGCGAATGACGGCGCGGAGGCGTTCGTATCGACTGGCGCGGCCTGCGCCATCGGTCTTGCAGCTTTTGTCGCCGCCCTTGCTTCCTTCTCCGCGATTGCAGATCCAGGCGATATCGTCGTTCTGCGCAGCGTCGAGCCGCGTATTGCCTATCGCGGCATTCCGCAGGGGGACATGCCGATAGCCGCCGCTGCCGAGCCGTTTCCGTCCGCACGTTTCCAGCAGTCCGCCACTGCCGTGGCCAGCGACCTGACCGACAGCGATCTCGCTGCCGCGGTAGGCCGCAACACCGCCGGCACCGCCGTGTCCGGCGCCAGCCAGTCCGCCACCGGGCGGCTGGCCCTGGCGCCCAGCCAGATCGAGGGCCTGGCTAATGGCAGCGGTGCTGGAGGCGTTTCGGGCGGCATCGCCGGCCAGGTCGCGCAGGCTACCGGCAACATGACTGGCGCCTTGATGCACGGATTGGCGCCGCTTGCGGTGGGAGGCCGGCCATGACCCGCATCCACACCGCGCACGCCAGGCACGCCGTCTTGCTTGCCGGCCTCACGCTTGCCTGCATGCCGATCCACGCACAGGTCCAGGGCGCCGGCTCCGACAGCACCCGCATCGATGCCGGTGCGCTCGCCGGCGTTGCCGGTCGTGCCGCCGTGAACCTGGCCGCGGGCAGCGGCAATGCGCAAAGCAACCAGGCCGCCATCGCCGGTGGCAGCGCCAGCGTGCAATCGCAGCAGCGTGCCGGCGCAACCGCGCCCGCGACGGGCGCGGTCAGCCAGATCGGTGGCGGCGCCTTCGCCAATGGCAGCGGACTGCTTTCGGCGAACGTGGCCAGCGGCAACGGCAACGTGCAAATCAATGCGGCAGTGCTGGCGCCGGCCGCCAGCGTCAGGATCGAAGCCATCTCCGACGGCTTGCTAGCCGCGGAATCGGCCGGAGGAAGTCGCCCGGGTTCAGCGGGCCATGCAACGGGTCAGCGCGAGGCAATCATCCAGACAGATGCCTACCGCAACGCAACAGGCCTGGTGCAGCTGAACCAGACGGCAGGATCGGGGAATGTCTCGTCCAACGTTTTTGTGCTCCGTCCCCCGGCGGGCACTTTTTTCTAAGCAGGGAAGGAGAAAATCATGAGAACGAAAATCCTCGCCATCGCAGCGGGCATTGCGCTTTCAGGCAGCGCATTTGCTGGCGGCTTCAGTTACTTCGACCGGCCGGACGATGCCGATATCTACAGCCAGACAGCGATCAGCAACGACATCTATGTCCGTGGCTTCGGCTTTGCCTGGGGCGATATCCACTTCAGGTCCGAATCTGGCGCGGTGGTCAACAGCCAGCAAAGCGCGCGTGACAATAACGTGCGCATCGGCCCGTCCAGCAATAGCGCATTCGGCGGCGGCAACGCGCTGTTCAATGCGCAAGGCAATATCGGCGTGAACATATCCGCGGGCGCGGGCAACGGCCAGTCCAACCAGGCCGCGCTGGCCAGCATCGACGCGTCGGATGTCTTCGCCTCGGCGCAGGTGTTCTCCAGCCAGAAGACCGGGGATAACGGCATGCACATGGTCGGCGCCGCAAACAGCGCCAGCATGGGCGATAACATGCTTGCCGGGGCCAAGGGCAACGTCGGCGTGAACATCGCCGCGGGCGCAGGCAACCTGCAAAGCAATGCGCTGGCGGCCTCGGTCAATATGGGCAGCGGCGGCCGCAAAGGCGGGGAGCCCGTCGGCGCACTGGCCAAGGCAACCGCGTCCAATGACCAGGCTACCTACGGCAATGACCTGTCGATGTGCGGCTGCAGGCCGAACAACGCCGCCACGCTCAACGGGGGCGCTCTGGCCAACGCAGTGGGCAACATCGGCGTGAATATCGCCGCCGGGGCCGGCAACGCGCAGAGCAACGGGCTCGCCATTTCCACGGCGACCCACTGAGCACGGCGGCAAGAACGCGAACGCGGCAGGAGAGCCGGGGCCCCGGGGGGGCGCCGGCTCAACCCGCCCAAGGGGGAGTGTCATGCGCGCGCTATTCCGCGTGATCGGGGCATGCGTGCTGCTAGCAGCGGCATTCAGCGCTTATGGTCAGAGCACGATGACGATCGACATCGACGGACAGCCGATGCTCAGGAAGCCCGTCAAGAGCATGCTCGAGATGCGCTACCAGAACATGATGCGCCAGCAACTCGACTTCAGTTGCGGCGCGGCCGCGGTGGGCACGTTGTTGCGCTACGGTTACGGCTTTGACCTGGCGGAGCCCAGGATCGTCGAGGACATGCTGCGCATCTCAGACGCCGATACCGTGGTCAAGAACGGGTTCTCCATGCTCGACATGCGCAACTACGTCGAAACGCTGGGCTTGCGCGGACGGGGGTTCCGCGTCGACTACAGCGCCCTGCGGCAACTCAAGATCCCGGTCATCACCTTGCTTGACGTCAACGGCTACCTGCATTTCGTGGTGGTGCGCAAGGCCATCGACGGGCGCGTGTTCGTTGCCGATCCGGCATTGGGCAATCGCATCATCAAGGAGGAGGACTTCGCTGCCAACTGGAACGGGCTGGTGTTCGCCATCGTCGGCCGGCCGTTCGATCCGAACTCGCCGCTGCTCGACATCGCCGCGCCCGCCTTGCGCAACCGGACCAACGCCGCGCTGGCCGGGGGCATGGTGCCCGCGGCGCTGGACTTTGGCCTGATCCGGATGGATTACTTCTGACATGGACACCGCGCATCGCCTCCTCTGCCTGGGCTGCTCCGCCGGCATGGCGCTGGTCACGCCAACGCTTGCGCTCGCGTCCTCCGAGGCTGACGATGCCAGCGACGTGATGGCAGCGCCAGCGATGGCCGAACTTGTCTCCGACGCGGAAATGGCCGGCGTGCGCGGCAAGTACATGGGGGCGAGCCTGGTCAGCGGCTTTGTGGTGGAAATGGTCTCGCGCTGGCAGAACGACACAGTGATCGCCACGGCAACCGCCCGTGTGGCCGCCGCCAACCTCGCCGCCAGCAACGCGGCCGCGCAGGCCACGGCGAGCCTGTCGGCTCACGTCCAGAGCCTTGCCCCGGGCAATGTGCAAGGCAATGGCGGCATAGCCAGCTCCGCGGTGCGGGCGGCGGGCGTGGGCCAGGTCGCGCAGATCGCCGGCGACGGCAATTCGGCCAGCAACGTCAGCACCATCACGACCCAGACCACGCCCATCGCGGCGGTGCCGACCGCGAGCGTGGCAAGCAACACCCCGGCATCGAAGGTGGCACATGCCAACGGCATCACCGCCAGCGCCACGGTCGCACCAGGCGGCGGCGTGTCGCTGGCCATCCAGTCGGCCGCGGGCAGCGCCACGCAGAATGCGCAAGGCGGCAGCCTGATGCAGGCGGCGCGCATCACGGGCGACGCGCAGCAAGTGCTCAACCTCACCAACATTACGCTGCAGGTGCAGCAACTGACGATCCGGCAACTGACACAAACCAGCATGCGGGACGCACTAGCGGCAATCGCAACGATGCGACGATAATCCAGCATGCAAAGGGCTGGCGCACCCGCTTCGCGCCCATTCAGATTTCCGGGGGGAAAGATGAAGACCGAATTCGCTCTGATAGGTACCCTGGCGGGTACGCTGATCTCGGCTGGCGCGTGGGCGCAGGTCAGCGCCCAGCCCAGTGCCGACGAGCGGATCGAACGGCTGACACAACTGGTCGAGCAACAAGACAAGACCATCAAGGCTCTCGAGCAGCGCCTGAACGACCTGGAAATGGTCGGGGCGCGCGGGCGAGGGGTAGTAGTGGGAACGGGGAGCAGTGCCGACGGGAACGCCGGTGGCGCCATGGCCGCCGCCGGTGTTCCCTCCTTGGCACAGAGCGCCGGCCCCGCCGCGAGCGGCGCGACCACGGCGACGCCTGCCGGCGACACGCCGGTAGTGGGCTCGGATGCGCGCGAGACACAGCAACAGGCACGCGTGCAGAGCAAGGACCTGGTCTACCAGAGCGAGCATGCGCCACTGTTCGAGCGGCGCCTGACCATCGACAGCGGCTTTATCTACAGCTACTACGACCGGCGCGCCCTGTCGCTGTCCGGCTTCCTGGCGCTGGATGCCATCTTCCTCGGCACCATCAACCTCAACCAGACCAAGTCGCACACGCTCACGTACGATACCATCGCGCGCTACGGCCTGTCCGACCGCCTGTCGATGGACTTCGATCTGCCGGTGATGTACCGCAACACCAACTTCATCTCCGGCGGCGCGGGCGGCTCCGCCTCGAGCCTGTCCGATGCCACGCTCAGCACCACGGCGCTGGGCGATATCAGCATGGGCTTGTACTACCAGTTCCTGCGCGAGAGCGGCGCCGCGCCTGACGTGGTCGGCAGCATCCGCGTGCGCGCGCCCACCGGGCGCACACCGTTCGGCATCAAGCTGGTGTCGGCGGATTCCAATAACAACAACCTCAACATCGCCGACCGGTTGCCAACGGGCAACGGCGTGTGGGCCGTGACGGCCGGGCTGTCGCTGCTCAAGACGTATGACCCCGTGGTGCTGTTCCTCAATGCCAGCTACACCTACAACATCAAGCGCTCGGTGAGCGATATCTCTTCGGTGCAGGGGCAAGTCACGCCGGCCGACGTGAAGCTGGGCGACACCATCGGGTTCGGCGGTGGCCTCGCGCTCGCGCTCAACGACCGCACGTCGATGTCGATGGCCTTCAATGCCGCTATCTCGTCCAGCACGCAGGTCACCACCTCGGGCATCACGCAGACCGTGATCGGCAGCCGGGCTAACGTGGCAACCATGACATTCGGCTTCAATCACGTGATCACCAAAGGCTTGTCGGTGAGCACCGCGATCGGCCTCGGGCTTACGCCGGACGCGCCGAACTACACTGTGACGCTGCGTTTCCCCTATACGTTCTGAACGCCGCGGGGGCGCGAGCCTGCAAAGCAAAGCAAAGCGGGCCGCGGCCCGCTTCTGCCTTGTGCGTCCCCTCGCCGGCTATTCGCCGGCGCCGGGGTGTGCTTCGATGCGGATATTGTGCTTGTGCATCAGCCGGTACAGCGTAACGCGCGAGACGTTGAGCTCGCGCGCGGCCGGCACCACGTGGAAACCGTGGCTCGCCATCACGGTACGGATCGCCTCGCGTTCCGCCTCTTCGCGGATCGCGTCCAGGGTCTTGCGTGGCGAGTCGCTGCCGCCGTGCAGTTGCAGGTCCTCCGCCGTGATCTTGCGGTTATCGGTCATCACGATGGCGCGCCGTACCCGGTTGATCAGTTCGCGCACATTGCCCGGCCACTCGTATTGCATCATGGCCTGGGTGGAACATGGCGAGAATCCGCGAATGCGCCGATGGGCCTCGTGGCCATGCTCGGCAAGCACCGAGTTGGCCAGCAGCAGGATGTCCTCTCCGCGCTCGCGCAACGGCGGGATCGACAAGGTCAGCACGCATAGCCGGTGGAACAGGTCGGCACGAAAGCGCCCGTCCGACTGCGCCGCGACCAGGTCCACGTGCGTCGCCGAGATAATGCGCAAATCCAGCGGGATCGACTGGTGGCCGCCAAGCCGGGTGATGGTGCCTTGCTGCAAGAAGCGCAACAGGGCAACCTGGCTTTCCAGTGGCAGGTCGCCGATTTCATCGAGAAACAAGGTACCGCCCTGCGCCTGCTCGATCCAGCCGATCTTGCGCTGGTTGGCGCCGGTGAACGCGCCCTTCTCATAGCCGAACAGTTCGGACTGCACCAGGTGCGGGGGAATGGCGCCGCAGTTGATCGCCACGAAAGGGCCTTTGCGCCGGCTCGAGGCTTCATGGATGGCTTGCGCCGCCAACTCCTTGCCCGTGCCGGACTCGCCGGAGATAAAGACGGGCGCCTCGTTGTGCGCGACCTTGGCGAGCGAGCGGAACATGCTGCGCATCACCGCGCACTCGCCGATCATGGGACCGTGGCCGATCAGTTCGTGGCTACGCGCGCCATGCAGGCACGCCATGCCATGGGCATGCTTGAGCGTGTAGAGCAGTTCGCTGAACGAAAACGGCGTGCGCACGTAGTCCACGCAGTAGTCGCGTATCAGCCGGCGCACGCGTTCGTCTTCCAGCATGCGCGACGACGTGATCGCCACCCACATCACGTGCAGGTATTGCAGGCTCTGCTCGAGCTGCGTCAGCTCGGCATCGCTGTATTCCGTCTCGAGATCGAGCACGCCGGCCATCGGCGCGCTGCCCCGCACTACCCGGCTAAGATCCCGGATCTGCTGGATGTGGCGAATCTCCCAGCCAGAGCCGAACTGGGCCGGATCAAATCCATAGGCTTCGTGGCGCGATACGACCAACACCTGTGCGGTGCGTGTCGCCGCCTTGCACAGTCGGTCCATAACGTTCTCCCTGACATTGAGCATCTTGACTATTCCGGCTTGCTCCGCGGTCCCGCTCTCATGCGGGCCCTGTATGCGGTCAAGCCGAGTCGGTTGAGGGGCATCCCCCACGCGCAACGTCGGCATCACGGCTTGGACTGACTACGGGACTGCTCGCCAAGAATGGCGGTATGGTCGCCACCGGCATGGAGCTGGTCGCGAATATGTCGGCGCACCTGGTCTTTCTCGCGCATCAGCTCGGTACGCGGCGCTTCCGGCGATTGGCCGGAGTACCGGTAATAGAGCGCCTTGTAGGTCAACTGGCTGAGTATCCATTCCTGCAGCAGCGCGCGCTGGCGGGACAACTCACCATCCATCGTTCGTTGTCGCTGCAGCAATTGCTCGATCGCGGTGCGCGCGTAAGCCGGCAGCGTCTGGTCCTGGCTCAGGAACGCTTCGACGGTACTGGCGGCGGGGTCGCCGCGCTCGCTGGCGCGGCTTCGGCGTGGTGCCTCGGCTGCGGCTTCTCCCAAAGCCGCCCAGGCACGGTGAATGGAAAGACTGGCGGACTCGCTGATGGGCCCTATGGCGGGTCGCCGGATTTCTCCTGCAGTCATGATTGATCCCCGTTGAACAACACCCCCGGCACTACACGTTCGCGATTGCCACTTTTGTTTAGTCTTATTGTTTGCTCTAATCGGGCGGGCGTGTATCCGCGCGCTCCTTTTCGTGGTGGCGAAGCCATCTTGGCGATGGTTTGCTCATTCAGTCCTTGCCCTCTGTCTTGAGGTGGACTTGTTGTTGTCGCGATAGCAAGCCTGACGACGCTGAGCCAGCCGGCGCGACCCCGGAGTGCCGGAGTCAAGAAGGGGCGCCCTGAAGCGCCCCGCAATCTGCCACGCCTCTAGTTCAGTGCATTTGGGCCAGTTTGTCCAGTCCTCAGTATGGGTACTCAGCCGAATATCATCCTTTAGTATGAGCGCCTTGGCACACATAATCTGCCACGCGAGGTAATTGGTCACTTACATTCCGCGCAGAAATGGGTACGCAATCTTATTCGGAGGTAGGCTCCGGGTACGCAGAAACAGGTACGCCCCCGCGTGGCGGGGAAACGCGGGAGGGTCGCGGCGAGCCACGCAGAAACGGGTACGCTCTTCTCGTCACCCGGCAAACGCGCTCGCCTATGCGGCGCTTCAAGCGGGCGCCTGGCTCAATGCCCCGGCAAGTAATAAAACTTGAAGATGAAGACCGCCGCGATGATCCACACCATGAGCGGGACGCTCCTGGCGTGTCCGGTCAGCAGCTTGAGCCCGGCATAGGTGATGAAGCCGAAGGCCACGCCGTTGGCCACCGAATAGGTGAAGGGCATGCCGAGCGCCGTCAGGACGGCTGGGACTACCTCGGTCGCGTCGCTCCAGTCCAGGTCCACCAGCTCGCGCAGCATCAGGCAGGACACGTAAAGCAGCGCCGGCGCAGTCGCATAACCCGGCACCGTGCCCGCGAGCGGCGAAATGAACAGACAAGCGAGGAAAAGCACCGCTACGGTGACCGCGGTCAGCCCGGTGCGGCCGCCCGCCTGCACGCCGGAGGCACTTTCGATATAGGCGGTGGTGGACGACGTGCCCAGGAACGAGCCCGCCATGATCGCCGTGCTGTCGGCCATCAGCGCCTTGTTCAGCCGGTCCATCTTGCCCGCCTTGAGCAGCCCGGCGCGATTGGCCACGCCCATCAGGGTGCCGGTGGCATCGAACAGCTCGACCAGGAAAAACACCAGCACCACGTTGATGATGCCGATCGACAGCGCGGCGGAAATGTCCAGCTTGAACAGGGTCGGCGCAATCGAGGGCGGGGCGGAAAACACGCCGTGGAAGGTGTTGTCGCCCACCACGAAGCTGAGCAGGGTGGTCAGCAGGATGCCGATCAGGATGGCGCCTTTGACCTTGAGGTGGTCGAGCGCGACGATCGCAAAAAAGCCGACGATCGCAAGGATGGCAGGGGTCTGGTGCAGGTCGCCGATGGTGACGAGGGTGGCGGGGCTCGCGGTGACGATGCCAGCGTTCTTGAGCGCGACGATGGCAAGGAAGAGCCCGATGCCCGCGGTAATCGCCACCCGGATCGAGTGCGGGATGCCGTTGACGATCATCTCACGCACCCGGAACAGGGTCACGAGCAGGAACAGGCAGCCGGAGATGAAGACGGCGCCCAGCGCGGCCTCCCAGGGAAAGCCCATGCCCTTGACAACCGTGTAGGCAAAGTAGGCGTTCAGTCCCATGCCCGGCGCCATCGCGATCGGGTAGTTGGCGTACAGCCCCATGATCAGCGTGCCAATCGCGGCCGCCACGCAGGTTGCCACGAATACGGCGTCCTTCGGCATGCCGGCATCGCCCAGGATGCTCGGGTTGACGAAGATGATGTAGGCCATGGTCAGGAACGTGGTCAGCCCCGCCAGCAGCTCGGTGCGCACGTCCGTCCGGTGCTCGCTAAGCTTGAACCAGCGTTCCACCAGCGAAGCGCCGGCGGCGGCGGGTGGCGTGGGTTGGCTGATGGGTTCCTGTACCGGCATGGGGTCTCCTGTTATCGTGGTTGCGGCCTGTGTTTCCGGCTTGCGCCTGCGGCTCGGGTTGCGTGCCGTGCACGCCGGCCCTGCCGAGCGTACTGTCGGGCAATTTCCGCCTCGGCGCAGCGCTAGCGGCGAATAGGCTTCATCTGAAGAACGTGATGTTCCAACGATGGCTGGCAGTGGATCCAGGCAGACATCCAGAATGACCCTACCTTGACGCTGGCGCTAATCCGCCGTATAAACCCCGCTAGATTCAAGCGACGAGGCAACAGCACATTCGTTAGCCACCGTCATGGTACTTCCGTTGTCCATGGTGTCCTTTCCTTGAGTTGCTTTGCTCGGATATGCGTGAGCTATCCGTTTCTTTTAAATTTTTCCCAGGAAAAGCAATACCATGCAAACCGGTATCGTTAAATGGTTCAACGACGCCAAGGGCTTCGGTTTCATCAAGCCGGACGCTGGCGGTGACGATCTCTTCGCGCACTTCTCTGAAATCCGCTCCGACGGTTTCAAGTCGCTGCAGGAAAACCAACGCGTGTCGTTCGAAGTCAAGAACGGCCCGAAGGGCCTGCAAGCTGCGAACATCACGCCGCTGTAAGCAGTAGACTGGCACCCCGCTAGGGGTGCGCCCAGTCAGGAAGACCCCGCCTCTCGAGGCGGGGTTTTTTTTCGTCCCGCAATCCGCCTTGGCCTTGCCCAAGTCCCGCACCGCAGTGGGATCGCCGCAGAGACGGCGCCACTGCTCTCGCCTGGCACGCCATCAGCCAATCCCCCTCGCAAGGCACGCAGAAACGGGTACGCCCCGCTCTCTGCGGCCAGATCGATCCCGGCATGCCTGCGAATCCCCACGCAGAAATGGGTACGCACGGTGCTGTTGGACCGGCCCATCGCTCTCAGGCTGGCTTCCGTGCTGGCCAGCGCGCCGCAGAAACGGGTACGCCCCCTCCCGGGGACCGAGATTTCACCGCCTGTAGTCGCCTCTCCTGAAGCCGGGCAGCGACCAGCCACGCAGAAACGGGTACGCAAGGTGTGAAATTCAGCTGCGCATCGGCATCTGAGCGCAGCGAGCATCTCCGAGGGCATCTCGCAAGGGGTCGACTGACGCAATATCACAACGCAGAAACGGGTACGCCGCCGTTTTTTTTCTTCTCGCCGCCCCGGCAACTCGAACACCTGAAATTTCGCAGAAACGGGTACGCCCAGGCGCTCAGATCGCGTTTTCGCGCACCTGCTTGCCCCCTCCAGGCAGTCCCTCGGCCGTATTCCACGTCGCTTACCGCCCCAATTTCCTTGCCCAGGCAAGGAAATTGTCATTTTCGCGCAGAAATGGGTACGCGCTGGACCCTTCCCGGCCTGGTTGCCGCCGCAGAAACGGGTACGCATGTCTGACAGACGCTCGCAGCAGAAACCCGCATCGGCACGGGCCCCTTCGGCAGCAAGCGCAGAAACGGGTACGCCTGGCAAAACCTTTTTACCTATTTGCTATTTTTGAGTGCAAGCACTCGCTTTCGGTACGAAGCTTGTGTATAATGAGAAGAGAAATATTTTTCCCGCAAGAGGACCCGCCAGGTGGACGCAGAAACGGGTACGGAATGCGGAAAACGTGGTCGCGGCAGGCACGCAGAAACGGGTACGCTTTCGGCGAAACGCGATCTCCAACAGGGGTTCGCAGAATTGGGTACGCCGCAGAAACGGGTACGCTTCGGGCAGGCGAACCCTGAAAAGTCGGTTTTCAAATGCCCCAGCGCAGAATTGGGTACGCAAATGGAACGGCGAGGGCCTTCGCTACGCAGAATTGGGTACGCAAGGCGGCTAAAAGGGCTTTGGTAAACCTGGGGGCGTACCAAAATCTGCGGGGATAACTTCTCCGAAACGCCGGTTTACGCGGTATACGTGACGAAAAGCGCTCAGCGCACGCAGAAACGGGTACGCTTTTGATGCTCCCAACTGTGGAAAAGCCTGTGGGAACAGGGAGTTATCCACGCAGAAACCGGTTCGGGCTTTGCGCTGAAACGGGTTCGGTATACCGCAGAATCGGGTACAGCACTTCGCAGAATCGAGTACGGTTTCACGCAGAATCGGGTTCGCGGAGGGTGTTTTTCCCCATACGAATCAAGGCCCTGGGTCTCCCGTATACGGTTTACAAGTAGTTAACCCATACTCTTAACGTTTACCGGTAGCTGATGGCTGGCCTTCCGTGGACAACCCTTCGGGATTGCCCACCGCAGTCCACCATGCAATCAGCCATGAGACCCAGCACCCCCAAAACACGCGGCATTGCAGGAAATTCGTCTACCGAACCCGTTTCTGCGTGACAAGGCGGATTGCTTCGCGTAAAAAGTCGTGTATTCCGAAGCACGCCAATATGCCCATCAAACGCAGCCAGACCATCCTTGGGTCTCGCGGTCCAGCCGATATGGACAGTGAGCCCCCCCGCATCATCGTTCCCGGCGACGAGAACAGTCTGGTTCCGTCCGAGAAGTTCCAGCGCCTGTTCGACGAAGCCCAGGCCATGGAACGCGAAGATGCCTGGCAAAGTGGCGAGGTTGGCTTTCTGAGCCGCGCCAGCGTGCAGGTCACCTTGCCTTACCGGGCGCCAAAGGGCGCCCCGCCAGTGTGGACGCGGACCAGCGGAAATATTTCGCTGATGATCCAGCCTGGATACTTCACCCAGCAGCGTTCAGAGAAGGCCAGCAACGGTCGCCAGAAACTGGTGTCCGAGACGGTCTCGCTGGGCTATCCCTATGGCTCCTATCCGCGCTTGATGCTTGCCTGGATCGGTAAGGAGATCATGGCCAAGAAGAAGCGCGGCGAGTTTACCGGGACGGTAGAGGACCGCCGCATTTCGCTGGGCAATTCGTTGTCCGAGTTCATGTACAACCTGGGCATTCCGATGGCCACAGGTGGCAAGCGCGGCACCATGACCTTGGTGCGCCAGCAGATGATCCGCCTGTTCTCGGCCACCATTGCGATCGTCCAGAACAAATCCACGCCGAGCCAGAATCAAAACCAGAGCCACGAGCCGCTTTCGATCGATCGCGTCGGTTATCTGCTGGCAGACCAGCTGTCGACCTGGTGGGATCCCATGCAGCCGGGGCAAGGTTCGATGTTCGAGAGCTTTGTGGTGCTGTCCGAGCCGTTTTTCAATGAACTGGTTAACCGGCCCGTTCCAGTCGATATGCGTGCGCTGAAGGCGCTCAAGCAGTCGCCGTTCGCGCTGGACGTATACTCCTGGCTGACTTACCGCTTCTTCACGATCCAGCGTCGTACCGAGATTCCGTGGGAAGCCCTGCAGATGCAGTTCGGCACTGAAACCGAGAGTGAGCGAAAATTCCGCGCACTGTTCCGCAAGGCGCTCAAGGACGTGCTGGTTGTCTATCCGGGCGCCAAGGTGGACGCGGATTCGTCCAAGGCCCTGATCCTGCAGCCTTCCCGGACGAGCGTTCGCAAGCTCGCCTGAGCCTGGCCGGATGCATTGCCGAACCCGCCCGCTGAACCACCGGGCGGGTTTTTCATTAGGTACGCCGGAAATGGAGCGGAACCGCCTCGGCGTTGAGCAGGGGAGAGGTTTTCGCGCTGCAAGAAGCACAAAAGGCAAGCGTGGAACGCTTGCCTTTTGCTTTGCCTACCGCGTCAAGCCCGAGAGCCCGGCGCAGTCTGCGATTTCGGCGTGATTCGTGAGATCAGGCCGGCTTGATGGCGGATGCCTGCAAGCCCTTCGGGCCCTGCTTTACTTCAAACGTGACGCGCTGACCATCCTTGAGCGTCTTGAAGCCCGAACCCTGGATTTCGGAGAAGTGCGCGAACAGATCCGCACCGCCGTCGTCCGGGGTAATGAAGCCAAAGCCCTTGGTCTCATTGAACCATTTGACCGTACCGGTTGCCATGTGAATTTCCTTTCGAAGCAAGTTCTTGTACACAACGCAAACAACGCTAACAACCGTTCAAGCACGCTAAGTTCTCGTAGTTACCGAACGGACGCCGACGAGGTGACACGACTTGACTCGACTGTTGCGCGCATCATAACCAGTTTGTCTAGTTGTGTCATGTGCGTCGAAAGACGCACTATCGCTACTTTAGGCGTATTCCATGCCGCATTTCAAGTGGAAATCTTTCATTTCCATAACGCGAAATATTCCCGCCAATATTACATTTAAAATATAAATTCAAAAAACAGTTGAGCCAGCACGTCACTTTGACTAAAGTTGCGGCTAGAGATAATCGCGCTTTCAGCGCTGAAAGAGAGGTCGTAGTGCCAGCTAAAATCATCACGGTCTTTAACCAGAAAGGCGGGTGCGGAAAGACTACGGTCAGCATGCATCTCGCAGGTACGCTCGGATTGCGCGGCGCGCGATCGATGCTTGTGGATATGGATGAGCAGGGCACGGCAACGCGCTGGGCTGCCCAGGCAAGCGACGAGCGGCCTTTTCCTGCTTCCGTGATCGGCCTGGCTCCGTCCGGCGGCGCGATGCACCGCGAAGTCAGGAAATTCATCCAGGACTACGATTACATCGTGGTCGATTGCCCTCCGGCGGTACATTCGGCAGCGCCTTCGAGCGCCCTGTTGATTTCCGATCTGGCAATCATCCCGGTTGTCCCATCGCCTCCCGACCTTTGGGCCGCGGTGGCCGCCAAGACCCTGGCCCAACACGCTCAGGTCCAGAATGAGACCTTGCGTATTCGCGTCATGGCAAACATGGTGCAGCGACGCGTTTCCATTGCGCGCCAGGCGATTGAAATCCTCGGGGACGACCTGGAGATACCGCTGATGCAATCGATGATCGGCTCGCGCTCACCGTTCCGCGAATGCCAGGCGATTGGATGCACCGTGCACGGTGTGGCAGGCGCGCGCGAGTCCGTGCAGGAAGTCGACATGATGGTCGACGAAGTATTGTCTTTGATCGAGCACTAGGTATGGCGACAAAATTGAAAAGCCTCAAGGCAGGCATGTTGGCGGGAATGGCGGCTGAAAAAACGCGAGGAGACGCAATCGATCGCTTTGCCCGTGCCGAAGCGGCAATTTCGCAACACCCGAACGGCTTGCTCCAGGCGCGCGGCCGAGAGCCAACCCCCATTTTCAGCGCTGAAAGTGAGTTCGAGGAGGAGGGCGGCCGGATCCTGATGAACGTGCCGCTGGCGCAGCTCCACGACAATCCGTTCAATGCCCGCCGCATCTACGATCCGGTGGTGGTGCAAGAACGCGCGGCTTCGATCGCCACTCACGGCCAGAAGACACCGGGCCTGGCGACACCGGATCCGGCCCGGCCAGGGCACTACATCCTGATCGATGGCCACTACCGCAAGCGTGCGCTGGCCTCCGCGGGCAAGCTCGAGATGGAATGCTTCATCGAGAGCAACCTGAGTGACCTCGATTTCTACCGGCTGTCCTTCTTGCTCAATGAGCAGCGTTCCGATCAGTCGGCGCTGGACAATGCGATTGCCTGGCGACAACTGCTGGACGAAGGCAAGGTCCAGAAAGAGGAAGATATCTGCGAACTGACGGGCATGTCAGCCGGCACGGTTAACAAGACGCTGGCGCTGCTGAGACTGCCCGAGTCGGTCCTGGGCGTCATGCGCGAGCGTCCCAGCGCGATCGGGATTGCCACCGGCTATGAGCTGACGCTCTACTGCAAGATCGTTGGCGAGGACCGCACGCGGGACCTAGCCACACGCATCATGGCAGAGGGCTTGTCCAGCCGTGAGGTCGAGGCGATTCGCAAGCATGCGCAGGAAGGCAAGGCGCGCAAGATCAAGGAGATCAGCCGCCAATACAAGATCCGCAGCGACGCCGGGCAGTTGCTGGGCACGATCAAGGAGTGGGATTCCGGGCGCGTGGTGCTGGACGTTCAGGTGGGCGACCGAGGCGCGCGCGAAGCCTTGGTCGAGACCCTCAAGGCGCGTTTCGGCCTGGAGAAGACCGCTAGCTGACAGCTTGCGTAGAAGAGAAGAGGAGAGGGGGAGGGCAGCGCTCACCACCCCACCGGTCACCCCAGGGCCGCAGCGACACGGTCCTCCATGCCTGCCCCAGAATCCTCAGGGGCCATGCTTCCCGCCCCGCCCGCCGCAACGCGTTTCATCCGGGTTCTTCGCCCCGCCAGGTCGCGCGGCGAGCGGGCCGCAAACTCGCCATCTTCGGCCTCCCGATACCGCTCCATTGTCTGGCTCAGCAAGGCGTGCAACCCCCTTACCGAATAGCCTGAGCCAGGCGACCTGTCTGCCTTGCGCCTGGCACGGCCGGTCGGTGGAAGCCGGGGAGGGCCGACGAGCACGATCGGCTGGCCAGCCAGGCTGGCCCAATCCAGCCCGCGGTCCTGCCAGTGACGCTCCAGTGCGCTGCGAGCGGCTTCGCTAAGACCCTCGTTCCCGCGGCGCTCTTCCATGGCGCCGGGCGTACCAACTTCTTCATGCGTACCAACTTCTTCGTGCATTCCAAGCTTGTCGCGCGTGAACGTCGCCAGGCTCGCAAATCCGATCGGCTGCTCTTGCAACAAGCGCACTGCGGCTTCGGCGGCGCGATAGCGAAGGCCTTCGGGATCCCGGCCCTGGGCAGCTAGCCAGGCCAGGAATCTAGCCAGCGCTTCGGGCTCGAGGGTGGTACCGGCGGCAACCGGCACCGCCATGCGCAACGCCATCCTCTTCGCCTGGCTCTCGGGCTGCCAGATGTGCTCCGCAACATGCCCCTGGCTTTGCAGCCATTCAAACAGCGCTCCCAGGATGCGCGAAGCATGGAGCACGCTGCTCTCCGATAGCGGACCGGTGAACGGCCGCCATGCCGCGGACTCCCTTGGCGCACGCGGGCCGACCCACAACCGCGCGGGAGCAGGATGACGAAGGAAAGCAAAATAGTCCTGTCGATCCTGTCGATCCAGCTTGGCCAGCGGCTTGCCTCGCTCCATCGCCGCCCAGAGCAAGAGCCGCTCGGCCTCCTTGCGGTAGGCCAGCCAGGTACTTTGCTGCGCCTGATTCGCTGCGAGCCAAGCCCGAACGGCAGCAAGGTCACTTCTAAACGTGCTTACAACATCACTCACGGGCTCGATGGTCGCCACCGTACCCGATTCATCTTCGCGCATCAGTTCAAACGGCACCAGCTGGCGCAACCGCGGCCCAAGCGTGGCTTCGGCCAGGGCGCCCCGGGCGAAAACGTGCTCGCGCAGCAACGGCTCTCCGCGCTCATCCCGGACGACATCCCGATGATCGGCGAGCCACCGGTTGATCGCTGCCCCGGCAAGGGCGCCGATGCGCGGCACCGAGCGCCACCATGCATTGCCATGGCGATTGGCAAGATCCACCAGGACGTGCAGATTTGATATCTTTTGCGCTCGCAAGCGCCTCGCCAGGGCCGGGGAAAACCAGAGTTCGATGCCATGATCGGCACGAGGCTGGGCGGTACCAAGCCGCTCCAGTTCGGCCAGGGCTTCGACCCGTCGATCCATCCCCCGGTTAGAGCGGCCAGGGCCGCCTTCCAGCAGTTCGGCCAGATCCTGCCGGCTATGCAGGTGCGCCAGCTGCACCATGCGGTCGCGCAGCCCGAGCAGCAGCCGCAAGGCGGATTCGCCACCGGTGTCGTCATCGTCGCTGTCGTCGAAGAGGTAGCGCCCGGCTACCATGGCGGCCGGCATGCCCTGTACGTAGGCCCGAACAGCGGCAAATTCGCTGCGAGTGAGACTCAGGTTAGGGGCCTTACCGGGCTGCATGACAACGCTCGATTTGGTCGCTAAGATCTTGATTCATAAGGCACTTAATCAATCGCTAAATGCATCCGGGTATAAATGCATAGTGAAATTCAATGCCGATAATTATAGCGGCAAAACACCCCACTTTCCCCGGTTAACCCCCCTGGGGCAGCCCAATCCGGCCACGCCGCCCAACGCCGTTGGTATCGCACGACACGCTTCGCCGTGTGTAACCCTGACTTGCATTCACCCCCGCCAGTGCATATCCTGAGACCCAGAGTTAGATTTCTTTAACTCTGACTTAAGAAACATCTACAGCGTAAAAAGCGCAAACGGGGCGATTCGAAAGCGACTCCACGGGATGGTCAGTCCGGCAGCGGGACCTGGACGGGTACGCAGCCACGGCCTGGAGACGAAACGGATCGTATGGAAATGCAACCGCAGCATAGTGGGCATTTCCGTTAGCATGTGCGGGTTGTCGCGGGGCTCGCCATGCCGTAACAAAAAAAGAGAGCGGCCATGGCCACAATCCTCTTGATCGAGCCTCATCCCCTCCTGCGCCTGGGTCTGCGCCATTTGTTGACCCAGGCCGGCCTCCACGGCGACCTCGTCGATATCGATCCAGGCGCTCTGCCTTATCCAGCCGAGTGGCTCTGCCATGCCGACCTGATGATCTACGGATTGTCGGCGGATCCGGCATTGAGCTGGCAGGAACTGGAGCAGGTCTGCCAGACCCTGATGCCGAAGCGGGTGCTTGTGCTATCCGAACAGATCCTGTCGCCGCAAAACGGAGCCGCCATGCCCGACAGCGTGCGCGGCCTGTTGTCCAAGGCCTGCAGCGCCGACATGCTGGACGCGGCGATTCGCCTTGTTCTTGCCGATGGCGAGTGTTTTCCGGCCCGGGCCCAGGCGGGGCGCGTCAACGCGAATCCGGTCCCATGGCCTTCGGTCCCGGCCAGGCCGTCGCCGGCCACGCTATATATGCATGCCGGTCCGATCCAGGTGGACGGCGAACTCGCCGCTGCGGCCCATCCGGCGCAGCACCTCCCCACCGCCGCCACGCCCGAGCCGGAAACGCCCTCGGCCGGCTCGCACCTGCTCAATATTACCGAGCGCCAGTACGAGGTGCTGGCGCTGCTGGCGCGTGGCTATCCGATCAAGACCGTCAGCCGCCTGCTGAATATCTCGGTGGCCACCGCCAAGACGCATGCGTGCACCCTTTACCAGCGGCTGCACGTGCGCAACAAGGGCGAGGCCGTGTACGTAGCGCTGCAGCGTGGCGCGAAGCTGAGCTGGCCGGGCCCGGCAACGGCTGCCGTGCCCGTTCGCGGCGCCGGGCTGTCGCCGGTCGAGTTGGCCAGTGTCTGCCAGGCGGCCTGATTGTTAGTCCCGCCGGGCGCGCGCAGTGGCGCCCGGCGGTCCAGAGCACCAGCGACTCCATCCTCTGCAACACGCCGCCTCATCCGAATGCACGAGGCGGCGTAGTGCTGTACTTGCTACCCTGATCAACAAGTGCCTCTCGCGGGAAGCCGATCCTGGCGCTCGCTGGCTTCGCGCAACCAACGCAACCCGCTGTCACCCACAGCCGATGACAACGCTCCTGCTTGCCCACAATATGATGCTGCGACGGGGTGTGCTGCGGCACCTCCGCGAGCTCTCCGCGCTCGCCCCCGTGCTATCGCAGACCCCCGAATGGCTGCTGGAAGCGACTCCGGCCGAATTACCGCCAGGTCCCATCGATTTCGCGCTGCTCGATTGCAGCGGCACCGATACCGATTCGTTCCGTCTGCTCGATGCACTCCACTCCCGCCTGGCGCCGCGGCGCTGGCTGGTCATGTGCGAGGCCCCCGACCCCGAGTTCGCGCGCTACGCCGCCAGCCTTGGCGCCAGCGGCTGCCTGCCGGTGCCCGCCACGCCCGAGCAAACGCGGGCCGCCGTGGCGCTGGTGCGCGCCGGCGGCCAGTGTTTTCCGCGCCGGGCTTTTGCCGTGCCACCGCCTTCCCCCATCAGTTCAGGTGGGTCTACGGCAAGGGGATGATGCGCGCGCCGATGCGGCCACCTATGCTGAAAGCGCGCGGATAACGAAGCCGGGACGCTCAGTGTCAAACCGGCCGCCGCGCGTTGCACAGGGGGTCGTATGGAAAACGGGCTGGATATCCTGGTCGTGCGCGGCTTTGCCGTGCCGGAGGGCCGGGGCAAGTGGGCGTGCTGCTACGAAATCAGGTTGACTACCGGGCGCGACGAACCGCTGCTGTATCGCGGAGAGTTGCATGGCAGGCGTTACGCATGCGAGGCTGCTGCGATCGCGGCAGCGACTTTTGCCGGTGAGCAGGAAGCACGAAGGCAAGTGGCATCCGTGCGGGCCGGGCTGCTCGCTCGCCACGAGTACTGCGTGGTGGTGGCGAGCGAGCCGGCGCTGGAGCGCGTGCATGAGTGCGTGCATGAGCCGGCGGCCGGCTAGGCCGCGGCCACTGGATAGGGCGTCCCGGTAGCAGCGCGGGATGCAGACACCTGGTCATCCGCGGCAAGACCACGAGGGCAGGACAAGAAGAGGGAGCGACGAGAAGCGCGTGTTCGGGGGACCGGAGCTTTTCCGGTGCGCATGCCGGCAGTGATGCGCGCACGCGTGTTTCGGTCGCAGCGCATGCTGCGCCGGATCTTGATGGCCACGGTCGAGCCGGCCGGCAGAGGCGGCAAACCGTGGCCTGTTTCTTTTCCTGCCTGCCGATGGCTGCCCGGCAAGATTGCCAAAACCAGAATGCGCCGCACAAAAAAAAAGAGTCCGCCGACCGGGGGACCATGCGGACTCTAAAGTGGCCTGCTCGATTCCGCTCGGCCGGCCACTCTCCGACGATAGCTAAACCCCGGCGGTAGCTGTATCGACCAGAAGACGCATCTGCCACATGGCTGAAGGGCTGGCCCGCCGGCTCCCCGCGCAGACCCGCCAGCCCAGCGCGCGCTTCGCGCCACCGCGTGGCCCCGCGGCTGGCACCCTGGCCGCCTCATGCTTTTGGCTGGGTTTAGGCCGACCCGAAAGCACGCGCGGCAGGCAAGCCCGTCGCGCAACTGTGTTACTTTGCTCGCGTGCTCGCCCCCTGACAGCCATCATGATTCCCTGGCATTTCATTTCCCGCTTTGGCGAAACCTCCCTTCTGCTGCCCTGCGCCGTGTTGATCGCCGCATGGCTGTTCCATGCCGGCGCCGTTGCCAGCGCGCGCCGCTGGGTGCTGAGCTTCGGTGTGACCGCCGCGGTGGTGCTGGCCTCCAAGCTGGCCTTCATGGGCTGGGGCATCGGCTGCGCGGCGCTCAACTTCACTGGGTTTTCCGGGCATAGCATGATGTCGGCGTCGGTACTGCCAGTGCTGTTCTACCTGGTCGTGTCGGCGCGGCATCCTCGTCTTGCGGTTGGCGCTGGCTGGATCGGCCTGCTGCTGGCGTTGCTGGTTGGCGTATCGCGGCTGAAGCTGGAGGCACATTCCGGCTCCGAAGTACTGAGCGGGCTTGCGCTCGGATTTGCCGTCAGCCTGAGCTTCATCTTCTGGGGCCGGCGGCCGGCCCGCTCCGCGCCGGCCCTGGCAGGCGCGCTGGTGGTCGTCCTGATGCTGGGGGTGCCGGCGGTTGGCGTCGCCGCGCCCACGCATCACTGGCTCGAAATCATTGCCGCCCGGCTGGCCGGGCGCGACAAGCCATTCCAGCGCGGGCAATGGCGCGAATGGGCTGGCCAGCGCGAGGGTTCCGCGCTGCTGGCCTGCATGCCGACCTCCACGCCGCCCTGAGCCGGGCTGCCCAGCCGGCCAGCACGCGTCCTGAGCGTGTGTGTGCGCAAGCAAACAGACTGTATCGCCGCCGCGGCGCAACCATGATCTGCATAACAAGTCCGGCTCGCCGGATGGAGGCAAATCATGTCGACGGTGCGCGCATTCGTTGCCGAGAGGCAGGCCGCCCTGCAAATCCTGTATCGCTTCGCCGACGCGGCCATCGTTGCCGCCTGCGGCGCGGTGGTCGGCGCGCTCCTGTTCCCCCAAGGCCTGCGGGGCGCCGCCCCGGTCCATGGCTTCATCACCGTGCTGTGTTCGGTCAGCACCTTGCTGGTGTTCCCCGCCTGTGGCCTGTACAACTCCTGGCGCGGCCGCAGCCGCGCCGCGTTGGCGGTGCGCACGCTCGCGGCCTGGGGCGCGGTGTGCATGCTGGGCTTGGTCACTGCGTACCTGATGCACCAGTCGGCCGCGCTGTCCCGGCTCTGGTCGATGGGCTGGGTGCTGAGCGTCGCCGTCATGCTGCTGGCCTCGCGGGTGGTGCTCTACGGCATGCTGGGCAGCGTGCGCGAGCACGGCATCAATGCCAAGCGCGTCGTGATCCTGGGCTACGGCTCGCTCGGCCACGAGATGTACCAGCGCGTACGGAACAATCGCGGCGCGGGCTACGACGTGGCCGGTATCTACGACGAAGGCACGGAGCAGCCGGTGCCCGCGGGCGTGACGCGGCTGGATTCGCTACAGCAGGTCTGCGCGTTCGTGCGCAACAACGGCGTGCGCGAAATCTGGCTGACGCTGCCGATGGCTGCGTGCCGTGATCTCTATGACGTGGTATCCCACTTCCGCAATGACCTGATCGACATCCGCTGGGTGCCCGACATCATGGCGGTCGAGTTGCTCGGCCATCGCTTCAGCGACTTCCTCGGCCTGCCGGTCATCGACCTGAACAGTCCGCCGCAGTCGGGCATCACGGGTCTGCTCAAGGCCAGCTTCGACCGCGCCTTCGCGCTGGCGGCGCTGGTCGGGCTGTCGCCGCTGCTGCTGCTGATCGCCGTGCTGGTCAAGCGCTCCTCGCCCGGCCCGGTCCTGTTCCACCAGACCCGCCTGGGCATGGATGGCCGGCCGTTCCGCGTCTACAAGTTCCGCACCATGGTGCAGCACCAGGAAGCAGGCAGCGTGACCCAGGCCGTGCGCGGCGATGCGCGCGTCACCCGTATCGGCGCCTTCCTGCGCCGCACCAGCCTGGACGAGCTGCCGCAGTTCATCAACGTGCTGCGTGGCGAGATGTCGGTGGTGGGCCCGCGTCCCCACGCCATCGAGCACAACGAGATCTACAAGGAGGTCATCGATCGCTACATGCTGCGCCACCGGGTCAAGCCCGGCATCACCGGCTGGGCGCAGATCAATGGCCTGCGCGGCCAGACCGACACGGTGGAGAAGATGCGCAAGCGCATCGAGTTCGACATCTTCTACATCCGCAACTGGTCCTTCCGCCTGGACCTGCACATTATCCTGCGCACCGCGCTGCATGGCTGGACGGGACGCGAGGCGGTCTGAGCCGTTCGCGCCCCCGAGCACCGGCGCCGGCAACCGATATGCAAGGTTGGTGGGCCAGCGCACCGAAGGCGGCCTGCCGCTGCGGCCCAATGATGAATCCCGACCATCCTCACCGAGGAGACACAGTGATGAAGGCAACCATTCGACAAATCCTTGCCGATGTGGCGCGGCTCGACGTGTCGGTCGACGCGCTCGACGACCAGGCCGATCTTTACGAGGCCGGCTTGTCATCGCTTGCCACCGTCCATGTGATGCTGGCGATCGAAAACGCATTCAATATCGAGATCCCGGACGCCATGCTGACCCGCCAGCTCTTTCGCAGTGTCAACTCGCTGGCAGCGGCGGCCGCGCATCTAAGACAGCAACAGGAGGCAGCATGAGCCCCTCGCTAGCCAGTGTGGACCTGGCACGCCCGATGGCGGCCCACACCACCGCCGCCGAACTGATGGCTGCAGCGCAGCTCGCCGCGACCGAGGCGGCCAAGCATGCCGACCAGGTTGACCGCGACGCAGCCTTTCCGCATCAAGCCTTTGCCGCCATCAGGCAGCACCGGCTGCTCAGCGCCATGGTGCCCGCCGCGCACGGCGGCGCCGGCGCCTCGCTCGACACCGTTGCGGCCCTCTGCCGTGTGCTGGGCGGGGCCTGCTCGTCGGCCGGCATGGTCTACGCCATGCACCAGATCCAGGTGGCTTGCATCGTCGAGCACGGCACGGGGAGCCCTTGGCATGAGCATCTGCTCGAACGCATTGCCTCGGAACAGTTGCTGCTCGCCTCGGCCACGTCCGAAGAAGCGATCGGCGGCGCGCTGCGCAACAGCGGCTGCGCCGTCAATGTCGAGAGCGGCCGCTTCCATCTGCTCAAGATGGCGCCCACGATTTCCTATGGCGCGCATTCCGACGCCATCCTGGCCACCGCGCGCCGTCATGCCGATGCCTCGCCCTCGGACCAGGTCATGGTGTGCTTGCTGAAAGACGATTTCACGCTGCAGGGCCTTAGCACCTGGGACACCCTTGGCATGCGCGGCACCTGCAGCAACGGCTTTCGCCTGGAGGCGCGCGGCGCCTGCGAGCAGATCCTGCCGGTGGCGTTCGGCGAGATCGCGGACGGCACCATGACGCCGGTTTCGCACATCCTGTGGGCCGCCTTGTGGACCGGCATCGCCGGCGATGCCGTGCAGCGCGCCAAGGCCTTTTTCCAGGGCCAGGCGCGTGCGCGCCCGGGCTCGCTGCCGCCCTCGGCGACGCGGGTGGCGGATGCGGTGGCGATGGTGCAGATGATGGAAGGACGGATCGAGCTCGCATTGGCGCACCAGCGCCAGCGTCACGCTGGCCTCTCGGTGTCGGCGCTGTTCTCGCTCGCCGCGGAAATGAACGGCCTGAAGACCAGCGTCAGCACGATGGCGATCGAGGCCGTGCAGCAAGCGATGATGGTCTGCGGCATGGCCGGTTACAAGCAGGGCACGCCCTACAGCCTGGGGCGTCACCTGCGCGATCTCTGGTCCGCGCCGCTGATGATCAACAACGACCGGATCCTGACCAATACCGCCAGCCTGCTGCTGGCCGAGCGTTCCAGCTAGGGAGCACGACATGGATGCCAACGTCAGCGTGGAAGATCGCGCCAGTTCCGCGCCCGGGGACGCCGCCGCCGCCTCGGCCGCTACGCCCTCGTACAGCGATCCGCAGGCAGGCCAGCGGCGCTACCAGCAGGCATTGATCGAGGCGGGCCTGCTGATCCCGAGCGGGGTCGATGGCGTCTATGGCCGCAGCGCAGTGTTCGAGGCCATCGCGGACGGGCTGAACGTGGCCGTTACCGAGCTCGGCGCCGACCAGCGCGCGGAAGTGATGCGCTTTCCGCCCGCCATGTCGCGCAAGGATTTCGAGGCCAGCGACTACCTGAAGAGCTTTCCGCAGCTAGCCGGCACCGTGCACAGCTTCTGCGGCAGCGATCGCGATCATCATCGCCTGCTGGCGCGGATGGAGACGGGCGAGGAATGGGCCGACGAGCAGCGGCCGACCCGCGTGGTGCTGACGCCGGCCGCGTGCTACCCGATCTATCCGGCGGTGGCGCGGCGCGGCCCGATGCCGCCGCAGGGGCTGGTGGTGGATGTGCTGTCGTATTGCTTCCGCCATGAGCCGTCGATCGATCCGGCGCGCATGCAGATGTTCCGCCAGCGCGAGTACGTGCGCCTGGGCAATGCAGGGCAGATCATCGCCTTTCGCCAGCTGTGGATGGAGCGCGGCCAGCAGCTGGCCACCATGCTCGAGCTCCCGCACGAGGTGGACGTCGCCAATGACCCGTTCTTCGGGCGTGGCGGCAAGATCGTGGCGGACAGCCAGCGCGAACTGAAGCTCAAGTTCGAGCTGCTGATCCCGATCAACGAGGGCGCCCCGCCCACGGCGTGCATGAGCTTCAACTACCACATGGATCACTTCGGCCAGGTGTGGACGCTGCGCACCGCCGACGGCGAGCCGGCGCACACCGGCTGCGTGGGTTTCGGCATAGAGCGCCTGACGCTGGCGCTGCTGCGCCACCACGGCTTCGACCTGTCGCTGTGGCCCAAGGACGTACGCGCCACCCTGGGAGGGCTGTAATGCTCGTCGACCCGCGATCCCTGGAGCGTGGCACGCACGTGTCGCACGCCTTGCACAATGGCAATCCCGTCTGGCCGCAGACCAACTGCTATGTGGACCTGTGGATCGAACTGCTGCACGGCTGGGGGCTGGACCCGGTGGCGGCGCTCGGCTTCACCGTGTCGCAGGATTTCGAGGGCGACCAGTTCACCTTCTTCAAATACCCGCCGGACGATCTCGAACGTCTCTACGGCGTGGTGGTGCAGGAGCTGTCGCTATATGAGTCGATGGAAGACCGCGTCGCCGGGCAGACCTGCCGTGGCCACGTGGTGCTGCTCGAGGTGGACGGCTTTTACCTGCCGGACAACCGGGCCACATCGTACCGCCGCGAACATACCAAGACCACCATCGGCATCGATGTGATGATGCCCGAGACGCAGTCCGTGGGTTATTACCACAACGAGGGCTATCACGTGGCCAGCGGCGAGGACTACGCCGGGCTGTTCCGCCGCCTGCCCGCGCTGGCGGACGACGTGAACCTGCTGTTCCCGTACGCCGAGGTGGTGCGCCGCCGCTTCCCCGCGCTCGAAGGGACGATGCTGGTGCGCGCCTCGCTGGCGCTGCTGCGCAAGCACCTGGCGCGCCGTCCGCGGCAGAATCCGATCACAGCCTTCCGCACAGCGTTTCCCGCGCATCAGGAAGCGCTGATGGCGGGTGGCGAGCAAACCTTCCATCCCTACGCCTTCAGCGTGCTGCGCCAGCTCGGTGCCAACTTCGAGCTGCTTGGGCAGTACCTGCGCTGGCTGGTGCAACACGGCCAGCCGATGCCAGAGAGCATTGCGGGCGCGTGCCAGAAGCTCGCGTCCGAGGCCATGGTGATGCAGTTCCGCCTGGTGCGTTCCATCATCAGCCGCCGCGTGGATCGCTGCCGCGATTGCCTGGACCAGCTCGAGGCTTCCTACGAGGCGGCGGTGCCGGCGCTGGCGGGCTACGTGGGCGAAGCCGAGTACTGAGGGCCGCCCGCCATGCACGCGCCGCTCGCCTTGACGCCCGTCCCCGGGCGACCCGCGCACCGGCAGCCGCTCGCCGGCGACTGGACCTTGCTGGAGACGCCCGCCGGCGCCGTGGCATCGCCCGCGGCGCTGGCCGGGCGCGGCCCGTGGCTGCCGGCCCAGGTGCCCGGGACGGTGGCGCAGGCGCTCCAGACTGCGGGGCAATGGCAGGCGGCGGCGCCTCGGCCGCTGCACGATCACGACTACTGGTACCGCGTGACGGTGTGCGGCGCGGGCGCGTACCGCCTGCGCCTGCACGGCCTGGCTACCGTGGCCGAGGTCTGGCTGGGCGAGGTGCGCGTGCTCGACGCGCAGAACATGTTTACGGCCTTTGAGGCCGAGCTCCATCTCGATGGCGAGCATGTGCTCTGCCTTTGCTTCCGTTCGCTACACCGCTGGCTGCGCACGCAGCGCGGCCCGGTGCGCTGGAAGCCGCGCATGATCACGCCGCCCACATTGCGCCTGGTCCGCACCACGCTGCTTGGCCACATGCCCGGCTGGTGCCCCAGCGTGCACACGATCGGGCCCTGGCGCGGCATCGACCTGCTGCCGCTAGCCACCGACGCAAGCCCGCTGCTGACGGCGCGCCTGGACCTGCAGGCATGCCTGGCCGCCGATGCGGCGCAAGGCGGTGTCATCCGCTTGCGCCTGCGCGACGTGGCACCGCTGCCGCCAGCGATGACGATCATGCTGTGCGCCGATGGCCGCGAGGCACCCGTGACGGCAGTGGACGCCGGCATCGGCGGCATCGTCTACGAGGGCGAGCTGAGCGTGCCCGAGCCGCGCTTGTGGTGGCCGCACACGCATGGCGCGCCCGAGCGCTATGCGGTGCACCTGCGGCTTGGCGAAGAGCGCATCGCGTGCGGACAGGTCGGCTTTCGCCGCATAGAGATCGACAGGTCCAGCGATGGCGGCACCGACGGCCTGGCGGATCGCGAAGAAGACGCCCAGGGCTTTGCGCTGCGCATCAACGGCGAGCGCATTTTTTGCCGCGGGGCCTGCTGGACCAGCCACGACCTTGCCGGCCACGCCGATGCACCCGCCGAAGTGGAAAAGTGGCTTGCGCTGGCACATGGCGCGGGCATGAACATGGTGCGCGTAAGCGGCGTCACCTGCTACCAGGGCGAGGCCTTCTTCGACGCGTGCGACGCGCTGGGCCTGCTGGTCTGGCAGGATTTCATGTTCGCTAACTTCGATTACTCGGCCAACGCCGAGGCCGCGCGCCCGCTGATGGCGCAGGCCGGGCGTGAGGTCAGCGAGTGGCTGGCGGCGCATCGCCATCATCCCAGCGTGGCGGTGCTGTGCGGCGGCAGCGAGGTCGAGCAGCAGGCCGCGATGATGGGCACGCCCGCGGCCACCTGGCGCCAGCCCTTGTTCGACGAGATCATTCCGGCGTGCGTTGCGGCCTGGCATCCCGACGCGGTTTATGTGCGCAACTCGCCGTGCGGCGGCGCATGGCCCTTCCAGGCCGACAGCGGCGTGACGCATTACTATGGAGTGGGTGCCTACCAGCGCCCGCTCGACGACGCGCGCCGCGCCAATGTGCGCTTTGCCTCGGAGTGCCTGGCATTCTCCAACGTGCCATGCGCGCGCACCATGTCGGATGCGCTCGCGGTTCCGCCCGTGCACGACCCGCGCTGGAAGGCCCGCGTGCCGCGCGATGCCGGCAGCGGCTGGGACTTCGAGGACGTGCGCGATTTCTACCTGCGCGAATTGTTCAAGGTGGACCCGCCGCGCCTGCGCTATGAGGACACCGCACGTTACCTGGCGCTGTCCCGCGCCGTGGTGGCGGAGGCGATGACCGACGTCTTCAGCGAATGGCGCCGAGCGGGCTCGACCTGCTCGGGTGGGCTGGTGTGGCAGTTGCAGGACCTGCTGCCGGGCGCGGGCTGGGGCATTATCGATGCGCTGGCCCGGCCCAAGTCGGCCTGGCATGCCTTGCGCCAGGTGTGGCAGCCGCTGCAGGTGCTGATCACCGACGAAGGCCTCAACGGCATTCACCTGCACCTGATCAATGAGAGCGCCACGCCGCGCAACGTGCGCCTGCAACTGCAATGCTGGCGCGACGGCGAGACCGCGTTGCTCGATGTAGCGCGCGATGTGTGCCTGGCCCCGCGTTCCACGCGGCGCATCAGCGGCGCCGCGCTGGCCGGGGCCTTCTTCGATTTCACCTATGCCTATCGCTTTGGGCCGCGCATGCATGACGTGGTGCGCGCCGCACTGGTGGATCCGCACCATGGTGCCTTGTTGAGCCAGGCCTGCTACCTGCCCGATCGCAGCGCGGCCGCGCTCGAGCCGCCGGAGCTGACGGTCGACGTGGCGCGCGAAGACGGCGACTGGTGGCTGACGGTGTCAACGCGGCGCTTTGCGCGCTGGGTGCATATCGACGATATGGCCTTTCGCGCGGAGCAGGACTGGTTCCATCTCGCGCCCGGCAGCCAGCAGCGGGTGAAACTCTTACCCGACGACGGCACGAAAGGTGGAGGCCATGGAGGAGCGCAGGGTGTAGGCGTTGCGCAGGCGGATCCCATCCCGATGGGGGAGGTCCATGCGCTCAATGCGCGCCGCGCGATTGCCTACAGCGCGCCAGGCGCCTGAAGAGGCGGAAAAACGCTAGGCGATGGCGGTGCGAAGCGCCGCTTGGCCGTCATTGCCGCGCGCCGGCGATGCGGCCTGGCCGCGCTCTCACACCTACCGAAGGATGATCAGGTTTCAACCGTGCGGCTACTGTTGGCAGGGCCACATATGGCACTTAATACAAGCACAAATGCCGTGCGAACCAGGGTCAAAGAATAGGTGGTCGGCGCGGGTCCCCGGATCACGGCGGGCCGGCTTCGGTCGATGAGTTCGTACGGCTGGTCACGGGGAGTGGGAAATGATCAGTCAGCGTTCGGATCTACACGTCAATCATGTGCTTGGAGCCTTGCCGCGCAAGGATTGGGAATCACTGTCGTCACATCTTGAGCTGGTGCGCATGCGCGCCGGGCAGTTGCTGACCGATTCCGGCCAGCGCATCCATCATGTCTATTTCCCCACGACGGCCATCATTTCGATGCTGTCGCTGCTGGAGGACGGCGCCACCGTAGAGATCGCCGCCATCGGCAATGAAGGCCTCGTCGGCATCCCGGTGCTGACCGGTGGCGACACCATGCCCTGCCGCGTCGAGGTACGCACGCCGGGCTTTGCCTACCGCCTCTCGGCCGCCACGCTCAAGCAGGAATTCACGCACTCCCCGGCGATCCAGCGCGTCACCCTGCTCTATGTGCAGGCCGTGCTCACCCAGATCGCGCAGACCGCCGTGTGCAATCGTCACCACTCGCTCAACAAGCAGCTTTGCCGCTGGCTGCTGCTGGCCCTCGATCGCATGGCGTCCAACGAGCTGGTGATCACCCAGCAGGTCATCGCCAACATGCTCGGCGTGCGCCGCGAAGGCGTGACGGAAGCCGCCGGCAAGCTGGAGGACCTGGGCTTGATCCAGCATAGCCGCGGGCACATCACGGTGCTCGACCGGCATGGGCTGGAGGCGCATTCCTGTGAGTGCTACAAGCTCGTCAAGCGCGAGTTCGATCGTTTGCTGCCGGCGCTTGCCAGTGCTTGAGGCGGGAGCGGGGTTGGGTCAGGGAGATTGCCGTGAAGAGGTTGTACTTTGCCGGTGCGTCGCCGGCTGCAAATGAGCCGGCGCAACCGCGAGCGCCCGGATCGCGCGCGCTTGTTGATCACCTTGGCTGGATCGTTGCGCTGACGCTTGCCGGTGGCGCCATCGGTGCGCTGGTTGCGCTGTCCATGCCGCAGCGCTATCGCGTCGAGGCGCTGGTGCAGGTGGAGCCGCGCGATGGCGGGCAGAATGCCGCCGTGCGCGGTGGGACGCAGGGCGGCCCCGCCGCCCCGTTCGATACCGGCATGCTGACCAGCCGCGCGGTGGTCGGGCCCGTGGTGGAGCGGCTGCACCTGGACATCTCGGCGGTGCCGTTGCGCGCGCCGCTGGTGGGTGCGCTGGCGGCGCGCTTTGCCGAGCCCGGGCAGGCCATGGCGCCTTGGCCGGAAAGCCTGGGCTACGCCTGGGGCGGCGAGCGCATCCAGATCGACAGCCTGGCGGTGCCAGAGCGCCTGCTCAACGTGCCGCTGATGCTGGAGGTCCAGCCGCAGGGCCACTATCGCCTGTATGCCGGCAAGGCGCTGCTGTTCGAGGGCGTGACGGGCGAGCCGGCCGCGGGCAACGATGTGGAGCTGCAGGTGGCCAAGCTCGATGCGCTGCCCGGCGCGCGCTTCGAACTGATCCGCCATGATTCGCTTTCCACCGTGGATGCCATCTCGCGCGAGCTGGTGGTGGACGAACACACGCGCGACGCCGGCACGGTGCGCATCTCCTGGCGCTACCCCGATCGCAAGCTGGCCGCCGCGCTGGTCAATGGCGTGGCGCAAGCGTATATCGACAGCCAGACCACCCAGCGACGCGACGATGCCGCCGGCAGCCTTGCCTTCGTCACCGGCGAGCTGCCGCGCGTGCAGGGCGAGCTGGAGCGTGCGGAGGCCGCGCTCACGCGCTACCGCGCCCGTAGCGGCACCATGGCGCCGACCCAGGACGCGCAGTCGTACCTGAGCGGCAGCATGGACTATCAGCGCCAGATAGCGGCGCTGCGGCTGGAGCGCACCCGCCTGCTGCAACGCTTCACCACGGACAGCAATGAAGTGCGCACCGTCGACACCCAGATCCAGGAGCTCAGCAAGGTGCGCCGCGACATGGATTCGCGCATGCAGAACCTGTCGGAGACGGAGCGCGAGTCCGTGGCGCTCACGCGCGACGTAAAAGTGGCCGAGGACATGTACATGACGTTGCGTAACCGGATGCAGCAGCTCTCGCTGGTGCGCTCGGATCGCTCCAACAACATGCGCATTGTCGATGCGGCGCTCCCGCCGGCCCGGCCGGACGGGGTGGGCCCGTGGCCGTTGACCGGCGGTGGCGCGCTGCTCGGGCTGTGCCTTGGGCTGGCCGGCGTGGCTGCGCGGCAGCGCTACCGGCCCTCGGTGGCCGATGCGGCCGACGCCGAGGCGCGGCTTGGCATGCCCATGCTCGGCGAGATCGCGTTCAGCAGCGAGCAGACCGAGCTCGAGCACCAGTCCGAAGTGCATCGCCGCCTGGGCATGATGATGGGCTTCGCCCCCCAGCCCACCCCGCGGCTGTATGCCCCCGCTCCTGGCAGCGCATTGGCCGAACCCGGCGGCTTCTCCGCCGGCGAGGCCGAGCGGCTGCAGCGGTGCGGGCTGCATGACCGCTTCCTGCTGGCGCGGCGCTCGCCGCACGCGCTCGCGGTGGAGGGCCTGCGCAGCGTGCGCGCGGCCCTGCATTTCGCCGTGCGCAACGCGCCCGATGCGGTACTGGCCGTGACCAGCCCGGCGCCGGGCACCGGCAAGACCTTTGCTTCCGTTAACCTGGCCGTGCTGTTCGCCGAGGCTGGCCAGCGCGTGCTGCTGATCGACGCTGACCTGCGCCGCGGCAAGGTCGCCAACTGGTTCGACCAGGCCGCCGAGCCGGGGCTGGCCGAACTGCTCGCGGGCCATGCCGAGCTGGCGGCCGTGGTGCGGCCCACCGTGGTGTCGGGGCTCTCGGTGATCACTGCGGGATCGATGCCACCCAATCCCTCCGAGCTGCTGATGATGCCGGCGCTGGCCGAGACGCTGCAGGCCTGCAAGGCCCGGTTCGACCTGATCATCATCGATACGCCGCCTGTGCTGGCCGTGGCCGACGCCACCCTGGTCGCCAACCTGGCCGGCTCGACGCTGCTGGTGGTGCGCGCCGATGTCACGCCTGCCGCGCAAGTGGATGAGACGCTAAAGCGCCTGGCTCGCGCCGGGGCGCGGCTTGCCGGCGGCATGCTCAACGGCGTCACGCGCCGGCGCAGCAACCGCGCGGACTTCGCCACGATGAGCCCGTACCTGGGGCTGCCGCTGCCGCCCGCGCAGCCCGAAGCGCTGGCGCTGGAGTCACGCCCCGCGCGGGCCGCTACGGCAGAGCGGCAGGCAGGCCATGGCTCCATGCCAGCCGGCTGATAGCGGGAAACGCCAGGGAAATCTCCATGAGCGTACCCGTT
Source organism: Cupriavidus sp. CuC1 (assembly GCF_044627735.1). Taxonomy (NCBI): domain Bacteria; kingdom Pseudomonadati; phylum Pseudomonadota; class Betaproteobacteria; order Burkholderiales; family Burkholderiaceae; genus Cupriavidus; species Cupriavidus sp. CuC1. Next base: position 53,091 of record NZ_JBIUHC010000041.1, read on the forward strand.
TCTGCGTGTGGTCGGACCCTGTGAAAAGCCGCCTTGCAACCAGCGCGCAACGTGCCCGGCACGTTGCGCGTTGTCGTGAAATTCGCTGCCTGTTGCGGCCAATGCTGGCCGCTGGGAGGGCCGGGACGCGGATTTTGAAGGATTGTGCCCGGTCGGGAGCCGCCGGCGGGCACGGTGCACGGACACGAACAATCAACAGCAGAAGGCAAAGCGTACCCGTTTCTGCGTGCGCCAATGCCAGGGGCCAACGCCCCGTTTTTCTTTGGGAGAACGCATGAAACCGGTCTTGTTCGACGGCTGCGCCGGCTGGCTGCACGAGGCTGCAGGCACGCTGGGCGTGGTGCTGTGCAACCCGCACGGCCACGAGGCGATGTGGTCGCACCGGGCCTTTCGCCACCTGGCTGGAGACCTCGCCGCGGCGGGCTTGCCGGTGCTGCGCTTCGACTATCCCGGCACCGGGGACTCCGCCGGCACCGACGCCGACGGCGAGCACATTGCCTGGTGCGTGCATGGCATCCTGGCCGCGGTAGCCACGCTGCGCGAGCAGGCCGGGGTTAGCCGGGTCGTGCTCTGCGGCCTGCGCCTGGGGGCCACGCTGGCCGTCCTGGCCGCCGAGGCGCTGGCCGCGCGCGAACCCGATGCTGTGGCAGGACTGGTCCTGGTGGCGCCGGTGGTCAGCGGCCGCGCCTATCTGCGCGAGCTGCGCGCGTTGCACACCAGCTGGGTCAACAACGTCATCCCTGACATCGAGCTCGCGCCGCCCACCGACGGATCGCTTGAGGTGCTCGCCTATCGCCTCCAGCCCGACACCGTGACAACGCTAGAAGGCTTGCGCCTGGACCGCCGCAAGGGCTGTCCCGCGCCGCGGGTGCTGTTGCTCGACGCCTGGCCGGGGGCCACGTCCCCCGTCGCAGAAATGGGTACGCTTTATCGCGGCTCGGGCGTCGAGGTCACGCTGGGCGCCTTTGGCGAGTATCCCGGCATGATGCAAGCCGCCGAGTATGCGCAGGTGCCTGAGACCGCCTGGCAAGAGGTGCTGGCCTGGGTACGCCCGGCCATCGCCGCCGGGCGCAGCGGCGCCGCGCGCGGCGTGCCAGCGGCAGGCAATGAGGGCCTCGCGCTCGAGTGCGAGGTGGACGGCGTGCGCGAGCAACGGGTATGGCTGGACCGCGGCCGGCAATTTGGCATCCTTTGCCAGCCCGCGCGGCGCGGCGCGAGCGATGTCGCGGTGCTCTTTCCCAATACCGGCGGCAACCACCATGTGGGCGACGGTCGGGTCTTCGTGAGCCTGTCCCGCGAGCTGGCGCGGCACGGCGTAACCGCATTGCGCCTCGATCTCTCCACGCTGGGCGATAGTCCGGCCCCGGCTCGCCAGATGAGCATTCCCGCGGTATACGCGCAGAGCGCCTGCGACGATGCCAGTGCCGCCGTCGACTGGCTGCGCGCACAGGGGTACAAGCGCATCGTCATGTCCGGGGTTTGCTCGGGCGCGTTCATCAGCCTGCACGTGGCGCTGCGCAATCCGGCGGTCAACGGCCTGGTCCTGGCCAACCTGGCGAAATTCCGCTGGGACGATGCCGACACCGCCGCGGTGAACGAACGGGTACAGTCCATGCGGGGCTACGTGGCGGCTGTGCGCCGCGCGCAGAACTGGCAGCGGCTATGGCGCGGCCAGGTCAAGGTCTGGCCGATCCTGTCCGGCTTCGCACGCCGGTGCAAGCGGCGCGTGGTGCAACGCGCCGCTGCCGCCGTGGCGCGCTGGCGCGGCGGCGACGACACCACCACCGTGACCGGCTTCGCGCGGGCCGCCATGCGGGAACTCGACCGGCGCGGCGTGCAGACGGACTTCCTCTACGGCATGAGCGATATCGGGCTGGAGGAAGCCAAGGACCACTTCGGCGGCAACCTGGAAGCGCTGCAAGGCCTGGCCAACATTCGCGTGCGTACCCTGCCCAAGTTCGATCACTCGCTGTTTCTTGCCGACAGCCGCGCTGCGCTGGGTGCGCATCTGGTGCGCTATATCGAGGTGCAGCTGGCGCGTGGCGAGCCGGTTGAGGCGAGCGAGGAAAGAGCCGGCGCGCTGGCGGAAGCGGTGTCAGGCACGGCGAGCGCCTGAGCGGGGGGCCAGCCGCCGCGCACGACAAGAAGGCGCCGGAAACGCCGGCGCCTTTCAGACTGCTGACAAACCTGATGCGTTAGCCGAAGCTGCCGAACGGGCCACGGCCGCGAGTCATGACGACGGCTGTTACTCCCTCTCCCCTCATGGGGAGAGGGCCGGGGAGAGGGGTGGCTTAGCTAGGAGCCACATGAAGCGAAGCCCGTGGTGTGTTCCAGCACGCAGGCGTAACGAGCGCCCGCCCTCTCCCCCAGCCCCTCTCCCGCACGCGGGAGAGGGGAGCACGACAGCGCAGATCCGGCTTTGTCGGCAAGCTGAAGCCAGCCACCGAAGCGACTGGCCTCAGACTGCTGACAAACCTGATGCATTAGCCGAAGCCGCCGAACGGGCCACGGCCGCGCGCCATGACGACGGCTGCTACTCCCTCTCCCCCAGCCCCTCCCGCACGCGGGAGAGATGGAGCACGACAGCGCAGATCCAGCTTTGTCAGCAAGCTAAAAGGCGCCGGATACCCGGCGCCTTTGACTAATCGCTGCGCGCAGCGGGGTTACCGGCTCTGCACGGTATCCACATCCTGATACTTATAGCTCAGGTACCGATACTTGCCAAAGTTGTAATGCGCCCGATACCACCGCCCTTGCACATTCAACCCATTGAACAGCACCCCCTTGACCTCCCCGCCAACCTGCCTGATCGCCCTGCCCGCGGCTTCCAGCTCATCTACGGTAGTCGAGTCGGCCCGAGCCACCATGAAGACCGCATCCGCCTTGGTAGCAAGGATCCCGGTGTCCGAGGCGGCCAGCACTGGCGGCGTATCGATCAGCACGATGTCATAGTTCGCCTTTAGCGCATTGAGCAGCGCATCCATCGCGGGACTCAGCAGCAGGTCCGCGGGATGCTCGGGCAGTGTCCCGGTGGGAATGAAATCCAGCCCGGGCACAACCTGCCTGCGCACGGCGGGTTCTACCGGCGCGCCCTGCAGCAACTCGGTCAGGCCGGGGCCGCGGTCGGTGTCGAAGCGCCGGTTCAGGTTGCCCCGCCGCAGGTCGGCGTCGATCAGCACCACGCGCTTGCCGCCGGCGGCGAGCACCGCGGCGAAGTTGGCACAGATAAAGGATTTGCCGACGCCCGGCGCCGGGCCAGTCACCAGCACCACCGGATGGCGGTTGCCAAGCAGCGAGAACTGCAACGCGGTGCGGAAGCTGCGCAAGCTTTCCATGGCGGGATCGTCCGGCATCCGGCAGGCCAGCAGCGAGACTTTCGGGTTGCCCTGCGTGGCCAGGCGCGACTGTTCCGGGCTGAACGGGATGGTGGAGTACACCGTGAACCCTGTCAGGCTTTCGATATCGTCCGCCTCGGCGACGCCGCCGTCCAGCATGTGGCGCAGGCACACCACGATCAGCGCGCCCACGGTGCCAAGCATGGCCGAGAAGATCACCAGCAGCGACCGGTTGGGCCGCACGGGCTGCAAGGGCACTTCAGCCGGGTCGACCATGCGCGCGGTGCCCACCTTGCTGGCCTTGGTCAGCTTGAGTTGCTGGGCGTCGTTGAGCAACGACTGGTACAACTCGGTGCTGACCTTGACGTCGCGCAGCAGGCGCAGCACGTTTTGCTCCACCTCGGGCAGCTTCTGGATGCGTGTGGTCACGCCGGCGAGCGCCGTGTTCAGGCCGGCGATCTGCTCGTCGATGATGCCGATGCTGGGGTGGCTGCCGGTAAAGCGCGTCACCAGTTCCTGGCGCTTTGCGCGCAGCTCCTGCAAGCGGGTTTGCAGCTGCACGGATTGCGACAGGATCAGCTTTGATTCTTCGCCCAGGTCGATCGTGCCCCGCTGGTTGCGCAGCGCGTTGTAGCGCGTCTCGGCCGTTTCCACCTGCTGCTTGACCTGCGGCAGCTGCTGGTCGAGGAAGGCCAGGGATTTCTCGGCCTCCTCCGCCCTGCGGCGCACGTTCTGGTCGACATACTCGCTGCCGATCTCGTTAAGCGTTGCCGCGATCAGGTCCGGGTCCGGGCCTTCAAGGGTGATGCCGATCACGCCGCTCGACTTGCCGCGCTCGGCAATCTGCAGGGATTGCTGCAACTGTGCGATGGCAATGGCCCGCGGCAGCCGCGTCACGTTGAAGGTCGCGCCCGGATTGCCTTCGAGTTCCGTGATGAGGATCTCGATGTTGCCGCGCGTGGTCGGTACAACGAGCGGCTGGCCGATGGTGCCCGTTGCCATGGTCTGCTCGCCCTTGATCTTCAGCCGGTACCGTTTGCCGTCAAGGGCCGTCACCATCATCCTGGTGCCCTCCAGCCGCGTCGGCATGTCGAGGCGGCCTACCGTGATGCGTTCGTCGCCCCAGACAAAGCCGCCCCAGCCAAAGAGGCCGGGTTCCGACAGGCCAGGGTTGTAGCGAGCCAGCGCCTGGCCGATCACCGGAAAATAGCTCGGCTTGGCGTCGATGAAAAGCTTCAGGCTTTCCACGGCCTTGCCCACCACCATGCGCGAGTGCAGCAGCTCGATCTCCGCGGCGGCGGCCGGCTTGACGTCGAAGACCGGCGCCACGCTGCCCGCGAGCTTGCTGTTGGTGCCGCTGCCCGTGTCCTCCACTTGCACCACGATATCGGTATGGTAGACAGACTTGGTGAAGAACGCGTAGGTTGCGCCCAGGCCGAAGACCGTGCCTGCGATCAGGATGAAGGTCCAGCGGTAGCGCATCAGCACGTCGAGATAGCCGGTCAGGTCGATCGACTTCTCCCGCTGAGCGCGCCCCCCCGGCAGTGCCTCGTGTGGATTGAACGTGTTCATGCTACCTCCCCGTGACATTGGTCCCGAGCAATGGCGCGAATGCGCACCGACCATGAATCGACCCCTTGCCTGATCAGCCCCAACACGATCCTGAACATATTCTGCGAACAGCCATAGGGATCGGGTACGTCGGCGTGCATGAATTCGCAAAGCCGGTAGACCTTGCCGCGTGCATGCGGATACTGGCGCTCAAGCGCTTCTCTTTGTTCTGTGTCCATCACCAGCACCAGGTCGGCGCCGTTGATCATGTCACCGTCCACGGCGCGCGCGCGGTGCCCGGCGAGATCGAGGCCGTCCTCCGCAAGCAGGCGCACCGTATGCGGGTCGGCGGCGGCGCCCTCCAGCGGGGCCAGCCCGGCAGAGCTCACCGTGCAGCCGGGCAGCGCGTGGCTTAGCAGGCCCTGTGCCATCGGGCTGCGGCAGGTATTGCCGATGCAGACAACCAGGATCGAGCGGATCATTGCGGGCTCGCCTACTTGACCACGCTGGCGGCGCTGAAAACCCCGCCAGTCGACGGCAGCAGCAGGTTGACCACGCGGCTCCAGCGCACCAGTTCACGCGCATCGACAAACACCACGTCTTTCGCCTCGAGCTCGAAGCCTTCGGCGATGGCCAGTGCCACGGGCGAGGTGGCATCCAGGTGGTAGACCTTGGGCTCGCCGTCCGCCGCCTTGCGGATCACGAAGATCTGCTCGGCATTGGCGGTGTTCGGGTTCACGCCGCCGGCGTCTCCAATGGCTTCGTTGAGCGTCATGCGGCCGTTGCGCATCAGCAAGGTGGTGGGACGCACGACTTCGCCGGTGACGAAGATCTTGCTGTCCTCGCGCTGCTCCACGCGCACGATGTCGCCGTTCTTCAGCATGATGCGCGAGGGGTCGATGCCGCGCGCCAGCAGCGCCGGGATGTTGACGTGCCAGCTGCGCTCGCCGCGGGTGACGCGGATGCGGCTGTTGTCGCCCGTCAGGTTGAGCACGCCGCCCGCGCGATTAAGGGCTTCGATCAGCGTCATGGGTGCATCGTCGATCGGCTGCATGCCCGGCGTGCGCACTTCACCATCCACGTAGATGCGCTGGCTGCGGAACGCAAGCACGCGTACCGTCATCTGGGGATCGCGCACCACGCGCGAGAGCACCTTGGCGATCTGGTCGCGCACGTCGTTGGCCGTCCTGCCGGCGACCTTCATCACGCCGGCATAGGGAAACTGGATATCGCCCTGCGCGCTAACTACATAGCCGGGCACATTGGAGCCACCGCCCACTGCGGGGATCTCATACGCGGCGCCGATGCTGTAGGTCTGGTTGGGAAAGACCAGTTCCGGGTGATCCCACACCACCACCGAGACGATGTCGCCCGGGCCGATGAGATAGGGTTGCGGCTTGCCGTAGAGCTCGTCGAGTTTCTCCACCTCGCGTTGCGCCATGGTGCGCTGGTTGCGCACCACATCCAGCGTGATCGGCGTGATGTTCGGCATGGAATCGGGCCCGACCGCGCCCACCGGCGCCTTGGGGTCGAAGTGCATGCCCGGTGAGCTCGCGCATGCGGCAAGCAACAGGGTCGCGCAGAGCATGGCGAGGCATGCCAGCGGCCGGCATTGGCGTTGCGCGCCCGTGTGTTGCCAATCATGGTCGGTGATCTCGTTCACGGCAGCCTCCGGCATTTGGCGACAGGGACACCGCAACTGCTGCGACAGTCCCCCGATGCTGTCATCCTAGGAGGCGGGGAGTGGCCAATCGGTGCGCTGTCACACATTGCACTGCGATGCTGGAATGCTTGCCGGAGGACTTGGACAAAAGAATACGGCGGCAGGCTTGTGCCCGCCGCCGTTGGTTGACTGCGCCGCAACCGCGTCTCAGCGCATCGCGGCGGACGCGCCCGTGCCGTACTCCGCGACCGCGCGTACCGGCCGGGTGCCGGCAGACGGTGCGTTGCGCGCCGCCGTGCGCGGTGTGGCTTCGTCGCCGCTGACCCATTCCAGCGACGCGCCGCGCTGGAGCGCCGCGTAAACCGCCTCGCCCTTGTTGCGCACCTTGAGCCGCTGATACAGGGTGCAGGCGTGGCTCTTGACGGTCGCCACCGAGATATTGAGCATGCGGCTCACGGTCTTGATGGGATGTCCGCGCGCAAGCAGCACCAGCACCTCATATTGCCTCGGCGTGATCTGCAGCATCTCGGCTTCGTCGTACGCGGTCTCGCCGTGGCCGCCGGTGCCACCGGCATCGACTCCCACAGCGCTCTGGCGAGCTGTGGCTGCCAGGGATTCGCGCGAGGCTGGCGTGGCCTGGATGCGCATGCCGGCGGGGCTGCAAGGCGCGCTGTCAGCCAGCGGCGCCTGCACGGGAGCGCGGCCCCCGACAGGATAGTTGCCGGCCGACAGGCCCGGCGAGCCACTGCTTGATGCGCCGGCTTGCCGGTTGTTCTGGCCGCGCACGTATTGCCCGCCAACCATGGCCAGGCGGATGCCGGCTTCCAGCACGGCCAGCGACGCGGATTTCGGCAGGCAGCCGCAGATGCCTTGCGCCATGGCGAGCGCCGGAATCTGCAGCGGGAGCATATCGGCGAGCAGCAGCAAGCGCTCGGCCGAGAGCACGGAGCGTACCTTGTTGAGGAGTTGCCATCCGGCCTCGGTGTCGGCAGGCATGCCGAACACCAGCAGGTCGCAATGATTGCCGTCCAGCAGGGCGACGTCGGCCGGGTCGACGGTGATGACGTGGTCGACGCCATGAATGCGTTCGAGCATTTGCAGCAGCCCGAGACGCAGTAGTGGGTGACCCTCGATGAGCAGCGCGTTCATGTTCTTATTTCCCCCCCCGTATGATTGCGGTAGGAAACAGGTTGAACGCAGCGGAATAATGGCCTGCGCGACCCGCGTGGTCCCCACGCGTGCCGCCCTTATTTATCCCCGTACCACCGCCAAGGCGGACTGTCCCTTTTTATTGTCGGGAACTGACCGCTAGCCGGAAGGCTGACCCCCTGAACCCACCCCAAAATGCCATTCGTCTTAAAACGAATTAAGGTCATCTTATGGTCTGATCTGCACGAAATCAAGTTGCTTTAGCGACGCCCAAAACAGGGTGGAGAGCTTTGTTCTCATCATCCGGAAAGCCTTGTTGGTGGCCGCCTGGCGGGTTACCCGAACGGGTGATGGATAATCGCCGGGATTACGTTTCAAGACTGAAACAGTAATTGGCGAATAATGTTTCACCGTTGCAACAGAAAAGGATGTTGCTAGCGCATTGATGGCTTTTCCGGGTGGCGCGCCCGCGCGGCGAATCAATCTTGAAACTCGCTCCAAGGTGGAGTCCGCGGCCTACTTGCGCCCTCGGCATGAGCCTTGGACGACAGCTGCACGACAAACGGATGAGAACCCTCTCAGCCATCAGGATGAGGGGAATTGTCCAGCCGGCTCGCGAGCGTTCCGCCGAGCCGGATGCCCCCTTGCGCAACAGGAAAGCGATGCTGGCGCTACCCGCCGCCGCGCCTGAAGCGACCCCGCGGATACCCCGCATCGCACGCCGCCATTGCCTGTTCCCCAGCGTGGCGACCCGTGTGTGGCAACGTACAGAAACCCGAATCCCGCCCCGGCATCCTCACTGCACGCAGACCGGTCATCTGCCCAGCAAAGCCTGCCAGCCGCACAGCTGCGCTTTGGTCCAACGTTGCTTATCTCCACGAGGTTGTCATGGCTTCAGGCACGGCCCAGGATCGTATCAATCAACACGCATGGCGTAGCTGGGGCGCGCGACGGTGGTTCGGCACCGCCACCGATTGGACCGACCCCGGCGAGGCCGCCGCGATCGCCTGGGTGGCAGACGAAGTGCGCGGCCAGCCCATCCTCGACGTGGGCGTGGGCGGTGGGCGCACCGTTGCGCTGCTGCGTGCGCTGAGCGACGACTACACGGCGGTCGACTACATGCCGGAAATGGTCGAGATCTGCCAGCGCAATCATCCCGGCGTGCGGGTGCTGCAGATGGATGCGCGCAACATGTCGCGGTTTGCGGACAACAGCTTTGCGCTGGTGATGTTCAGCTTCAACGGCATCGATGCGGTCGACTATCCGGGGCGCGTCGCCATCCTGCGCGAGTTCGCGCGCGTGCTGCGGCCCGGCGGCCTGATGCTGTTCTCCACGCACAATATGCGCGGCCCGAGCTATCGCGAGAATCTCTCGCGCTTCGTGCGCTTTCCGCATCTGTCGGCCAACCCCATCGCGGTCGGCATCGACACCGCGCGGGTCATCTGCAACCTGCCGATTGCCACCTTCAACTACCTGCGGCACTCGCGCTTGAACCGCGAGTACGACGGCTACGCCATCCGGGTTTGCGCCGCGCACAAGTTCGGCATCGTGATCGTCTATACCGAGCTCGCCGCGCAGAAACGCGCGCTCGCGGAGCTCGGGCTGCACACCGATGTGGTGTTCGGCAACCTGAACGGCGAGCCGGTGCGCGAGGGCCAGGACCTGCGCGACATGTACTGGTTTCATTTCATCGCGCGCAAGGCTGCGGCCGGCGAGTTGTCACCGTCGGCCCTCGGGACCCGGCAATGAAGATCCTGCACGTGATCTCGTCGATCGATCCGGGTGGCGGCGGTCCCATCGAGGGCGTGCGCCAGCTGCGCGCGCCGCTGCGCGAGCGCGGCGTGCAGGTGCAGGTGTGCTGCGGCGACGCGCCCGATGCGCCCTGCGTGCGCGATAGCGAGCTCGACGTCATTGCGCTGGGGCCTTCATCGTTCAAGTACGGATTCAACCGGCACATGGTGGCCTGGCTGCGCGCGCATTGCGAAGAGTACGACGCGGTCATTGTCGAAGGGCTGTGGCAGTTCCACGCCCTGGCCGTGTGGCTGGCGCTGCGTGGCAGGCGGGTACCGTATTTTGTGTTTACGCACGGCATGCTGGACCCCTGGTTTCGCGACCACTATCCGCTCAAGCATCTCAAGAAGAGCCTCTATTGGCTGGTGGGGGACTATTGGGTCCTGCGCCACGCGCGCGGCGTGCTGTTCACGTGCAGCGAGGAAAAGCTGCGCGCCAGCGGCGCGTTCTGGCCGTATCGGTGCCGGGAGGTGGTGGCAAGCTACGGCACGGCGCAGCCGCCGCAAGACAGCGTGCCCTTGCGGGAGGCCTTCTTCTGCGCTTTCCCGGAGGTGCGCGACAAGCGCAGCGTGCTGTTCCTTGGCCGGATCCACGAGAAGAAGGGCTGCGACCTGCTGGTCGAAGCCTTCGCCGGCGTGGCCGCCGAGCATCCCGCGCTGCATCTGGTGCTGGCCGGACCGTACGACGCCGCGTTGCGCGCGGCGCTGGAGCAGCGCATTGCCGCGTTTGGCCTGTCCGCGCGCGTGAGCTGGACCGGCATGCTCAAGGGCGATCTCAAGTGGGGCGCCTTTCACGCGGCCGAGGTGTTCTGCCTGCCTTCGCACCAGGAAAACTTCGGCGTGGCGGTGGCCGAGGCGCTTGGTTGCGGCGTGCCGGTGCTGATCTCCGACAAGGTCAACATCTGGCGCGAGATCGTTGCCGACGGCGCCGGGCTGGTCGGCCCCGACACAGCGCATGGCGCTGCCGCTACCCTGCAGCAGTGGCTGCAGGCCGAGCCCGCCGCGCGGGCGCGCATGCGCACTGCCGCGCGGCTATCCTTTGCCCGGCGCTTTCAGGCCGGGCAGGCGGCGCAACGCCTCCTCGACATCATCCATGGCGCGACCGAGGCCGCGCAGCCCGTGCAGCAAGCGACGGCGGGATAGAGGAGACAAGGCCATGGTCGCGCCATCATGCCACAGCGTCATCGCGCGGGGAGCGGGACCGCCGTGAAGCTGCTCAAATTCCTCGTCTATGCGGTGCTCTCGCAGGGGATCGGCGCCATCACCGGCCTGCTGCTGGCGCGCTGGCTGGATGTGGGCGACTACGCCATCTACACCGTGGTCGGCCTGATCATGGGCGCCATCGCCATCGTCACCAAGGGCGGCATCCAGCTTGGCCTGAACGCCCTCCTGGGCAAAACCTGGCCGGACCGCGAGCGTGCCGCGGAACTGGCTTGCGCCGCCATGGGCCAGCGCTGGAAGCTCTCCGCCTGGCTGCTGCCGGTGGTGCTGGCAATGGCCGCGTGGCTGCTGTATCGCAACCATGCGGGCGTGATCCTGATCTTGCTACTGCTGGCGTTGCTGCTGGTGACCTGGTACTTCGACATGCAATCGCGCGTGGTGGACCAGGTGCTGCTGTTCGCCAACCGTGCGCCGGCGCTGCAGGCGCTCGATGCCGGCTTGTCCGTGGGGCGGCTGGTGCTGTCGTCCGCGCTCTACGCGCTGGGCCTGCTCGGCGTGCTGGGCGCGACACTCGTCAACGTGCTGTTCGCGGGACTGCGTGTGCCGTTTGTCCGACGCTGGATCGCGCGCGAGATACCACTGGCGGCGCATGCCGCCAGCGTGGGCAAGGTGGAAGACAGCCAATACATCGGCCGCATCATGCGGCGGCAATTGCCGCTGGAGGCGTTCTACTGCGTCCAGGGGCAGCTGGTGTTTGCCATCGTCGCCTATCACGGCGCGGTCGGGCAAACGGCCTCGCTGGGCGCGCTGTCGCGCATCGGGCAATTGCTGATGCCGGTGGGCGCCGTGGTGGCCGCGTATGTGATCCCGCGCTTCGCGCAAGTGCGTGAAGGTGTGCTGCGGCGTCTTGCCGGCTGGGTGGCGCTGGCCTGTCTGCCTGCCGCCGCGCTGGTGCTGCTCGCCCTGGCTTGGCCTGGGTTGCTGTTGTGGCTGGTGGGGCCGAACTACGCCTCGCTGGGCGCCGAGCTGGTGATCGCCTGCCTTGGCGCGGGCTTTGCCAGCGTGGTCGGCATCGCCTGGCAGTTGCTGGCCAACCGGGGGCTGAATCACTTTGCATTCGTGCAGGTGCCGGTGGTGCTCGCCTGGTGCGCGGTAGCGCCGCGCTTTCTCGACCTGACCACGCTCGATGGCGTGCTGTGGTTCCAGCTCGGGCTGTCGTCGGGGCTGGCCGCGGCCATCGTCTGCGAGATCGCCGCCGCCGTGCGTGCCGGGCGCCTGCTGCCAACCGACGAGCGCCTTGCCCCCCATGGAGGAAGCATGCAATGAGCGATGCGCCAAGCGTTACGCTGATGGTCCCGACCTACCGGCGCCTGGACATGCTCCAGCGTTGCCTGCAGGCTGCCGCCGCGCTTGTGCCCGCGCCCAGCCAGCTGATCGTGGTCTGCCGCAGCGCTGACGATCCCGACACGGCAGCGTGGCTGGCAGATACGGCGCAGGCTCGCTATCCGGCGCTGCTGGTAGTCAAGGTGATCGAGCCGGGCGTGGTGGCCGCCATGAACGCCGGCCTGCCGCACGCAACCGGCGAGCTGCTCGCGATCCTGGACGACGACGCGTTGCCGCGCGCGGACTGGCTGGCCCGCTTGCTGCCCCACTTTGCCGATGCCGCGGTGGGCGGCGCCGGTGGCCGGGACGTCGTGCGCGGCGCCGATGGCGAACCGCTGGCGGTGCCGGATGTGCCGCTGGCCGGCTATCGCGACGGCTGGGGCAGGATCATCGGCGAGACCCATCGCGTGCGCGGCACGCCGCGCGCGGTGGAAACGCTCAAGGGCTGCAACTGGATCCTGCGCCGCGCGGCGCTGGGCACGGCGCGTTTCGACGAGCGGCTGCAGGGGCACGGCGCGCAGCCCGGTAACGAGACGTGGATGTGCCAGATGCTGCGGCACGCAGGATGGCGCCTGGTGCTCGATCCCGGCGCCATCGTCGACCACTATCCGGCCGCGCGCTACAACTACGAGCGCGAGAGCTATGCGCGCAAGCGCTGCTTCGAAGAGACCTGCAACATGGCGGCGATCTCGATGGCGTACGCGCCGCCGGCGATGCGCCTGCGCCTTGTGTTGTTCCAGCTGCTGGTGGGATCGCGCAGTTGCCCGGGCGCTTACTTCCTGGCGCACAGCCTGCTCAAGCGCCCACGCTGCCTGCCCGGGCAGTTGCTGGGTGGCTGGGGGGGCTTTGTGCAGGGCGTGCGCCTGGCGGGCACGCTGCGCATGCAGCCGCCCGGCCGGCCCACGCGCTGGGCCGG
>NZ_JBIUHC010000042.1:0-65963 GCF_044627735.1 Cupriavidus sp. CuC1
CCCAAGCGTGAGACGGACTGCGGAGGGTAGCGGCAATGAGAAGGGATCGCAATGCCAGAACACGAATGTGCTGTTTTAGGCATCTCAAAAAGAGCAAGCAACAGCAGACAGCAACCTATTGATTTGTCGTGGTAATTCCACGAAATCGCCCGGAAACCCGCATGAATGCTAGGGGCAGCTATCCCGGTAAAATGCACCGAAATCAAAGGGACACCTATAAGGCGCTTTCCCATGACGGAGTTTTCTACCCTGCTACAGCAGGGCGCATCCAATGCCTGGCTATTCATCCCCAGTGCAATCTTGCTGGGCGGGCTGCATGGCCTCGAGCCCGGCCACTCCAAGACCATGATGGCTGCCTTCATCGTTGCCATTCGTGGCACGCTGACGCAAGCGATTCTTCTTGGTCTGGCGGCGACAATTTCCCATTCCGCCGTGGTGTGGGTCATCGCACTGGGCGGGATGTATTTCGGGCAGCAGTGGAACGCGGAAACCAGTGAGCCTTACCTGCAAGTCGCGTCAGCCGTATTGATGGTCGGCGTCGCCTTGTGGATGATGTGGCGGACGGCGGCAGCAGCGTGCTTGCTTTCACGATCACGGGAATGACCACGATCACCACCATAACGAGGTGAAGCGCATCGACTCCGGCCACGGCGTCGTGCGGCTTGAGGTGTTCGAGGACGGTGTACCGCCGCACTTCCGCCTGCATCGCGAAAGCAAGTACGGCCATGTCTGGACGGCGGATCAGGTGGGGATCGAGACGGAGCGGACGGATGGCAGCCGTCAGTTGTTCACCTTCGTGCAGCGCGACGGCTTCGTGGAGTCCGAGCAAGAAATACCCGAGCCGCATGAGTTCGTCGCCCGTCTGCGCTTGGGTCATGAGCACCACAGCCACGACTATGACGTGGAGTTTGTCGAACACGACCACCATCATCACGCCATCAAGGACTATGAAGGGCTGGACGTGTCGGCACCTGGCTATCAGGATCCGCACGAGCTGGCGCACGCCAACGACATCCGCCGCCGCTTTGCCAATCGGGAAGTGACAACCGGGCAAATCATCATGTTCGGGCTGACCGGTGGGCTGATTCCGTGCCCAGCCTCGATCACCGTACTACTGCTGTGCCTGCAACTGAAAAAGATCGCGCTCGGTGCGACGTTGGTCTTGTCCTTTAGCATCGGTTTGGCGCTCACGATGGTGATGTCCGGTGCCTTGGCTGCCATGAGTGTGAAACACGTGTCCAAGCGGTGGAGCGGCTTCGGCGAGTTCGCCCGCAAAGCACCGTACTTCTCTGGCGCGATGATCCTGCTGGTCGGCTTCTATGTCGGCTACCAAGGCTTATACGCCTTGGTCTAGATAGTCGAAGCCGCCCTGGGCGGCCCCCGTGGTCGCCGACAACGACAGCACGGCGCAGAAGGCCGCCGCCAATATCGCCGGGTCGGTCGATCTGGCCAAGACCAGCATCGAGGCGTCGTTGCTGGTGGCGGTGGCGGGCCGCAATCTGCGGCTATCTGCTCTTGCGCGCCATCACCGTGCCAATGTGTTCCATTGTCGCGTTGCTGTCCGGCATGCGCGGCGGCGACCTGCGGCAGCGCCTGGCGCTCAACCGCAAGGACGAGTTCCGCATGGTCGAGGAAGGCTTTAACCAGATGAACGGCGAACTGACCACCCTGGTGGGTCAGGCCCAGCGCTCGGCTATCTAGGTCACCACCTCGGTCAACGAGATCGCCGCCACCGCGCGCCAGCAGCAGGCCACCGCCACCGAGACCGCGGCCACCACCACCGAGATCGGCGCCACCTCGCGCGAGATCTCCGCCACCTCGCGCGACCTGGTCCGGACCATGACCGAAGTCTCCGGCGCCGCCGAGCAGACCGCTGGCCTGGCCGGCACCGGCCAGGCCAGCTTGTCGCGCATGGAAGCCACCAGGCACCATGTGATGGAAGCCGCCGGCTCGGTCAATGCCACGCTGGCCACCCTGAACGAGAAGGCGGGCAATATCAACCAGGTGGTCACCACCATCGCCAAGGTCGCGGACCAGACCAACCTGCTGTCGCTCAATGCCGCCATCGAAGCCGAGAAGGCTGGCGAGTACGGCCGCGGCTTCTCGGTGGTCGCCACGGAGATCCGCCGCCTGGCCGACCAGACCGCGGTCGCCACCTACGACATCGAGCAGATGGTGCGCGAGATCCAGTCCGCGGTGGCGGTCGGTGTCATGGGCATGGACAAGTTCTCCGAGGAGGTGCGGCGCGGCATGTCGGAGGTGACCGAGGTGGGCGACCAGTTCTCCCAGATCATCGGCCAGGTGCAGTCGCTGGCGCCGCGGGTGCAAATGGTCAACGAAGCATGCAGGCCCAGGCCGGCGGCGCCGAACAGATCAACCAGGCGCTGATGCAGGTGTCCGAGGCCGCCCAGCAGACCGTGGAATCGCTGCGCCAGTCCAGCCAGGCGATCGACGAGCTGACGCTGGTCGCCAACGACCTGCGCACCGGCGTGTCGCGTTTCAAGATCTGAGCGCCCGGGCGCCGGCTCTCCACCATGAAGCTCTTCCTGCTATAGCGCATCGGCGCTGACCGATATGCGGTGCAGGCGAGAGCAAAATCCCGGCCGTGGCGGCTAAGAGGGCGCCGGCCGGAAGCGCGCAATCTGCGCTCGTCGGAATGTTCCGCTTTCGAAGAAGACCAACTGCCGCCCTCGTCGAGACTACACAAGCCTTCGTGATGTCAGCGCTCGCCGCGGTTCAGGCCAGTGATTTCTGCCTCGCGCATTATCCAGTCCCAGTCGATGTCGAGTTCGCTGTGGCAGCGCGGGCAAGCCACTGGCGGCGCCAGCCTACCGGAAACCGCATTCTGCAGTGTTTCCGAGTGGATGTGACCACACTTCTTGCACGTTAGGAAGATGGGGATGGGCGACTTCATACATGCCTCAACCGGGGTTCAAAATGCGGACAGGTAAATGGCGAGGGAGGGGTGCGCGTGGTGGGCGCGCGGCCTTCCTGATTCCTGCGGCGGCGGCGGCGGCGTCGGCCCTCCGCTTGTTTTGACCAGGGTCACCGGCACACGGGCGCGGCGTACCACCTTGCCGGCCAGCCCGCCGCCGAGCAAGGCGCCCAGGTGCGACCGCGCGGTGGTGCCCATGATGATGCCATCACACTGATTTGCCGTGGCGGCTCGGACGATGGTTGTAGCCCGGGATCCCACACCAATTTGCGCATCATAGGTCACGCCGGAGTCGTCCAGTATCTCGCATGCCCGCTGCAGCGCTTCCTCGCCCTCCTGCCGCTCAAGCTTGCGCAGTTCCGACAGAGAATGAAAGGCGGCCGCGCGCCCCATTTCCAATGGCTCCTGGACATTGAGCAGGACCACTTTGGCCACGCTATGTTCCCGGAACAAGAAAGCAGCATGACGAACAGCGCATAAGGCGCATTCGGTGCCGTCCACGGGGACCAGGATTGTCAGCATTTGGAATACCTCGCATCTGCACGAAGTCGTCGGGCCTATTCCGGCTCGGAGGTGCGTCCTCGGCGTTGAGCCTCTGTAATACATATAGAAGCCGCCGTGCAAAGATGGCATAAAGAGACGTCTGTCCGTGTATCCAAAGTGTAAAGAGGAACTGGGAGCTATCGGGATCGGGTCTCGTTGGCTGTTGTGACTAATCGAATTTGTGCGGGAGCCACCGGTTTGGCTGAAATAGCGCCACGTCAAGTGGAGTCGTCAGCATCTCGGCCTAGGGCAGAAAATGCCGCTCATGGCAAAGGTGAGCGCCAAGCAGATCGCAGCTAGGCGGTCAGAAAATCACTTTCCGACCAAAATCTATATACGTTCTTTACATGGACTGCAGCGTTTTCAACACAGTCTTTGTAGCGGCTTTCCTATATTGAGGCAGTCTCCCTTCGCAAAACGGAGGTTATCGTGGAAGCGATAGTGGTGCTGCTGATTCCGCTATTCGGTGCCGCGCTGTGGGCGCTGATCGCGGGCTTTCGCCGTCTGGAGCGTCGATCCCATGAACGCTGACCTGCTTTACTGGCTGGCGGGCGGCGTGACCATTGGCCTGTTCGTCTACCTCCTTTACGCGCTGTTCAATGCGGAGGATGTGGCATGAACTCCTCTCCCTTCATCCAGCTAGGACTCTACCTGGTTGCGTTGTTCGCGCTAGCCTTGCCGCTGGGCCGTTACCTGACCGCCGTCATGGATGGTCGCCTGAGCGCCCGCCATGGCTGGCTCAATGCCCTCGAACGCGGCATCTGCAAGCTGATCGGCACCAGCGCCGATGAAGACATGCCGTGGTGGCGCTATGCCGCCGCAATCGTGCTCTTCAACTTCCTTGGGGTAATCGCCGTCTACGCGCTACAGCGCGTGCAAGCTTGGCTGCCGCTCAACCCGGCCGGCATGGCCAATGTCGAACCCGGATCGGCTTTCAATACTGCCGTCTCCTTTGTCACCAACACCAACTGGCAGGGCTATAGCGGCGAAAGCACCATGAGCTACCTGACGCAGATGCTGGCGTTGACGGTGCAGAATTTTTTTTCGGCGGCCACCGCGATCGCAGTGGTGGTGGCACTGGTCCGCGGCTTTGCCCGCCGCTCGACCGCCGGTATCGGCAATGCCTGGCTTGATCTCGGCCGCGCCACCGGCTATGTGTTGCTGCCCATGGCATTCCTGATTGCCCTGTTTCTGGCCGGGCAAGGTGCGATCCAGAACTTCGATGCCTATCAGGATGTGAAGCTGATCGAGCCGATCGCCTACCAGCAGCAAAAGAACGACCCCAACGGCAAGCCCATGGTCGATAGCGCTGGCAAGCCGGTGATGGAGGACATGAAGACAGATAAGCAGACCATTGCCATGGGTCCGGTTGCCTCACAGGAGGCGATCAAGATGCTAGGCACCAATGGCGGTGGCTTCTTCAACGCCAATTCCGCACATCCCTACGAGAATCCGACTGGGGTGGCCAATTTCGTCCAGATGCTATCGATTTTCCTGATCCCGGCCGCGCTGTGCTTCATGTTCGGTGCCATGGTC
This sequence comes from Cupriavidus sp. CuC1, assembly GCF_044627735.1. NCBI lineage: Bacteria > Pseudomonadati > Pseudomonadota > Betaproteobacteria > Burkholderiales > Burkholderiaceae > Cupriavidus > Cupriavidus sp. CuC1. The sequence continues at coordinate 5,015 of NZ_JBIUHC010000042.1, forward strand.
GGCGATATGCGGCAGGGCGTGGCGGTGGTCGCCGCCATGACGGTGATCTTCGTCGCCATGTTTGCCGTGGTGCAGTGGTCGGAGATGCATGCCAACCCGCTGCTGACGCAGCTTGGCGTCGACGGCACTGCCGGCAACATGGAGGGCAAGGAGACCCGCTTCGGCATCACAGCCTCCAGCCTGTTCGCTACCATTACCACGGCGGCGAGCTGTGGCGCGGTGAACACAATGCACGACAGCCTGCTGCCCCTTGGCGGGCTTGTGCCCATGCTGCAGATCCAGCTTGGCGAAGTCGTATTCGGAGGGATCGGCTCCGGCCTTTATGGCATGCTGGTATTCGCCATTCTGGCGGTGTTTCTGGCCGGCCTGATGATCGGCCGTACGCCGGAATACCTCGGCAAGAAGATCGAATCCTACGAGATGAAAATGGTCTCGGCCGCGATCCTGATTACGCCGTTTCTGGTCCTGGGTGGCACAGCCGTCTCCGTGCTGGCCAAGGACGGCCTGGCAGGCATCCTCAATCCGGGTGCCCACGGCTTCTCGGAAGTCCTGTATGCCTTTTCCTCGGCCGCCAACAATAACGGCTCGGCCTTTGCCGGTCTGAGTGCCAACACGCCTTACTACAATCTACTGCTGGCGCCGGCGATGTGGTTCGGCCGCTTCGTACCAATTGTCGCTGTGCTCGCCATCGCCGGCAACCTGGCCAGGAAACCCCGTCTGGCTGTTTCGAGCGGCACGATGCCCACACATGGCGTGCTGTTCGTATTGTTGCTGGTCGGCACCGTGATCATGGTTGGCGCGCTCACCTACATCCCGGCCCTGGCTCTGGGTCCAGTGGTCGAACACCTGCAACTGTTTGCGCATTAGGACGCCGGCCATGAACGATACGACGAGGCCCGAACTGCAGTCGCAGGGTGGCCATACTACCGACGGCCGCACTTTGCGCTCGCTGCCTCTATTTGACCCGGTGCTGGTCAAGCCAGCTGTCGCGGAGTCTTTCCGGAAGCTGTCGCCGCGCGCGCAGCTCCGTAACCCAGTGATGTTTGTCGTTTGGGTGGGCAGTGTGCTGACCACCTTGCTCGGCATCCAAGCCGTCTATGGTCGCGGCGAGGCGCCCGCCGGCTTTATCTTTGCCGTCTCCGCCTGGCTGTGGTTCACCGTGTTGTTTGCTAACTTCGCCGAAGCGTTGGCCGAAGGCCGTGGTAAAGCCCAGGCAGCGGCTTTGCGCGGCAGCCGCAGAAACGTGATGAGCAAGAAGCTGGACCATGCCCGGCGCGATGCGCAGGTCACGGTGACGGACTCCATCAGCCTGCGCCGCGGTGACATTGTGCTGGTTGAGGCCGGCGAAATCGTGCCGGCGGACGCCGAAGTGCTAGAGGGCGTCGCCTCAGTGGACGAATCGGCCATTACCGGCGAATCGGCTCCAGTCATCCGTGAGTCCGGCGGCGACTTTTCCGCCATCACCGGGGGCACTCGCGTGCTCAGCGACTGGCTCATCGCTCGCGTGACCGCCAATCCGGGGGAGGCTTTCCTCGACCGGATGATCGCCATGGTGGAAGGCGCAAAGCGCAAAAAGACGCCAAATGAGATCGCTCTGACGATTCTCCTGGTGGCACTGACGCTTGTCTTCCTGATGGCCACCGTGACCCTGTTGCCGTTTTCGCTATATGGCGTGAACGCTGCCGGCAACGGCAGCCCGGTCAGTATTACCGTACTAGTGGCACTACTGGTCTGTTTGATTCCGACTACCATCGGCGGTCTGCTCTCCGCCATCGGCGTGGCCGGCATGAGCCGCATGTTGCAGGCCAATGTGATCGCCACTTCAGGGCGCGCGGTGGAAGCCGCCGGCGACGTCGATGTCCTGCTACTGGACAAGACCGGCACCATCACCCTCGGCAACCGCCAGGCAAGCGCCTTCCTGCCGGCACCGGGTGTGTCGGACCGGGAACTGGCCGATGTAGCGCAGTTGGCCTCGCTGTCGGACGAAACGCCGGAAGGTCGCTCGATCATCGTGCTCGCCAAAGAAGAGTTTGGCCTGCGCGGGCGCGAACTGCATGATGCCCACTTTCTTCCCTTTACCGCGCAGACCCGCATGTCCGGGGTCAATATTGGCGAGCGCCATATTCGCAAGGGGTCTGCCGACGCGGTGCGATCCCATGTGGTGGCCATGGGAGGTCACTACCCAGAGGGCGTCGCCGATCAGGTCGACCAGATCGGCCGCCGCGGCAGCACGCCCCTGGTGGTCGCCGATGGCCCACGCGTAATGGGCGTGGTCGAACTGAAAGATATCGTCAAGGGTGGCATCAAGGAGCGCTTTGCCGAATTGCGCGTCATGGGCATCAAGACAGTGATGATCACCGGCGATAATCGTCTGACCGCGGCCGCCATCGCCGCCGAAGCGGGCGTCGACGACTTCCTCGCCGAGGCCAGGCCGGAAGACAAGCTCAAGCTGATTCGTGACCACCAGGCCGATGGCAGACTGGTGGCAATGACCGGCGACGGCACCAATGACGCCCCAGCATTGGCCCAGGCTGATGTGGCGGTAGCGATGAACAGCGGTACGCAAGCAGCCAAGGAGGCCGGCAATATGGTCGATCTCGACAGCAACCCCACCAAGCTGATCGAGATCGTCGAGACAGGCAAGCAAATGCTGATGACGCGCGGCGCACTGACGACCTTCTCGGTGGCCAATGATGTGGCCAAGTACTTCGCCATCATCCCGGCTGCCTTCGCGGTCACCTACCCGCCACTGAAGGTGCTGGACGTGATGCACCTCTATAGCCCGGCCTCGGCCATCCTGTCGGCGGTGATTTTCAACGCTGTCGTCATCATCGCCCTGATCCCGCTGGCCTTGAAGGGGGTGAAATATCGGGCGCTGGGCGCCGATGCGCTATTGCGCCGGAACCTGTTGATATACGGCGTAGGCGGCCTGATCGTGCCGTTCGTCGGCATCAAACTGATCGATCTCGTGCTTGGACTCATCGGCGTCGCGTAGGCGCCGTGAGGCCAGGCCCAACTGAGTGGCGGAGAATTCGGCAAGGAGTCTTGATCATGAAATCCCTGATACGGCCGGCCGTGACGCTGTTCTTGCTGTTGAGTGCCGTGACGGGCCTGCTCTATCCGGCGGCGGTCACCGGCGTGGCGAAGCTACTGTTCTCCTATCAGGCAGCCGGCAGCCTGATCAAGCACGGCAACGAGGTGGTCGGCAGCGAACTGATCGGCCAATCGTTCAGTGGCATGCGCTACTTCTGGAGCCGGCCATCGGCCACCGCACCGATGCCTAACAATGCTACGGGCTCCAGCGGTTCAAACCTCGGTCCAACCAACCCGGCCCTGGTGGATGCGGTCAAAGCACGCGTCGAGGCAATCCGTGCCGCGCACCCGGCCCAGACAGGCGCGGTGCCGCTAGATCTGGTGACGGCCTCCGCTTCCGGGCTCGACCCCCATATCTCGCCGGCGGCGGCCTACTATCAGGTCGAGCGTGTCGCCAAGGCCCGCGGCTTGGCGACGGCCACAGTCAGGCAGTTGGTGGACCAGTATGTGGAGGGCCCCAGTTGGGGCATCTTTGGCGATAGCACCGTGAACGTGCTCAAATTGAATCTGGCTCTCGACAAGGCCTGATTGGCTTACCGGCAAGGTCTGGGGAATTCGGCCCTATGCCTGATTGGGGCGCCGTTTCCGGAACGAAGAGGTGGACCATGGACGCCGATCGCCCCGATCCAGACCGTCTGCTGGAAGCGCTCAGGGAGGACGAATTAGCCGCCGCGCGCGGCAAGCTGAAGATATTCTTCGGTGCCTGCGCCGGTGTCGGCAAGACCTACGCCATGCTGCAGGCCTGCCGGCAGAAGCAGGCCGAAGGCGTGAATCTGGTCATCGGCGCCGTGGAAACGCATGGCCGGGCCGAGACCGCCGTCCTGCTCGAGACCATGCCCGTGTTGCCGTTGCGCAAGATCGCCTACCGGGACCGGATACTGACCGAGTTCGATCTGGACGCCGCGCTGTCGCTGAAGCCAGCACTTATCGTGATAGACGAACTGGCGCACTCCAACGTTGTGGGAAGCCGTCACCAGAAGCGCTGGCAGGACGCGGACGAACTCCTGGCAGCGGGTATCGACGTCTACACCACGCTCAATGTGCAGCATATCGAAAGCCTCAATGACATCGTCGGATCGATCACTGGCATCCGCGTGCGCGAGACGGTACCCGACCGCGTGTTCGACGCCGCCGACGAGGTGACGCTTGTTGATCTGCCTCCCGACGAGCTCCTGATCCGGCTTGCTGTCGGCAAAGTCTATCTGGCCGACGCAGCCGAGCGGGCCACCAGGAATTTTTTTCGCAAGGGCAACCTGATTGCACTGCGGGAACTGGCGCTGCGCCGCACCGCCGATCGGGTCGATGCGCAGATGCAGGCCTATCGGGCCGACCGGGCCATCGGCAGCGTCTGGCAAGCCAAGGAGCGCCTGGTCGTCTGCATCGGGCCAGGCCAGAGTGGCGAGAAGCTGGTCCGCGTTACCGCCAGGCTGGCTGCCAAGCTACAAGCCGACTGGATCGCTGTGTACGTCGAGACGCCCGCACTGCAACGACTGCCGCCCGCTACGCGCGCGCGGGCGCTGAGCGTGCTCAAGTTGGCCGAGGAGATGGGCGCCGAGACCGCCACGCTGGCCGGCAGCGATGCCGCGGCAACGCTGGCAGCTTATGCCAAGAGCCGCAACGCCGGCAAACTGGTGATTGGCCATCGGCTCATACCCGGCTGGCGCCGCAAGCTACTACCCGGGCTAGCTGACCGGCTGGCGGAACGGGCGGCCGACCTGGACCTGCTTCTGGTTGGCATTGATGAGACGGCGCCGCCAGCCGACGAGCGGCGCGTCAAGATCGGCCAACTGGATTGGCGCGGCTACAGTGCGGCCACCGCCATTGTCGTGGCGACAACGGTAGTGACGGCTGGCCTGCTTTCGGTGTTTGAACTGGCCAACGTGGTGATGGTATTTCTGCTCGCGGTCGTGGGGGTCTCCATCCGCTACGGACGTGGCCCTGGCGCGCTGGCGGCGATGTTGTCGGTGTTGGGTTTAGATTTCTTCTTCGTACCGCCCAAGTTCTCCTTCACGGTCCATGACACCCAGTACTTCTTTACGTTTGCCCTGATGCTTCTGGTGGCTCTAGTGATTGGCCAACTGGCCGCGCAATTGCGCTTCGAGGCCAAGATTGCGCGCGTGCGCGAACGGCGGGCGGCCGAGCTAGCCGGCCTGGCGCAGCAGCTCTCGGCGGCATTGATCATCGAGCAGATTGTCGACATTGCCATCGACCGAATTGGCACCATATTTCACGCGAAATCTGCGGTGCTACTGCCTGACAGCCAGGACCGCATACGCGAACCTCACGAGGGGTCCGACCCCGCTGCGCTGGCGCTGACTGACAATAGTGTGGCGCAGTGGGTTTACGACCACCAGCAAGCGGCAGGCCAGGGCACCAACACGCTGCCGTCAGCATCTGCCCGCTACCTGCCGCTGAAGGCGCCCATCCGAACCCGGGGCGTGCTGGCAATCCAGCCGGCCGACACGGCGCTGTTCGATACACCGGAAGATATGCGCCTGCTCGACACCTGTGCCGCGCAGATTGCGCTGGCACTGGAGCGAGTGCATTTTGTCGAGGTAGCACAGGACGCACTGGTCCAGATGGAAGGCGAGCGGCTGCGCAACAGTTTGCTGGCTGCCGTTTCCCATGACTTGCGCACGCCGCTGACGGCACTGGTCGGTCTGGCCGATACATTGAGCCAGGATGATTTGCCGTTGGAAACCCGAAAGGAGCTAACCCTGGCCGTAGGCCAGAAGGCTCAGGGAATCGCTGAACTCGTCGGCAAACTGCTGGATATGGCGCGCTTGCAAGCTGGCGCAGTCAAGCTCAAGCGCGACTGGCAGTCGCTGGAGGAAGTGCTGGGCTCGGCCCGGCGCCAACTCGAATCGTTGCTGGCCAGGCACAAGGTCTCTGCCCGCCTGCCAGCCGAGCTGCCGCTGTGCGAATTCGATCCGGTGTTGATTGAAAGGGTACTGGTTAATCTCTTGGAGAATGCCGCCAAGTACACTCCGTCGGGTAGCGAGATAGTGGTGTCCGCCACCGTCGGTGACGGCAAGCTCCGCGTGACCGTGGACGACAATGGCCCCGGGCTGCCAGCCGGGCGCGAGGAAACGCTGTTTGCCAAGTTCGAGCGAGGCGAGAGCGAATCGGCCCAACCTGGCGTCGGCCTTGGCCTGACCATTTGCCGCGCGATCATCGAAGCCCACGGTGGCCGCATGCACGCCGAGAACCGCAGCGAGGGCGGAGCCCGCTTCGTCTTCACGCTGCCGCTCGGCACCCCACCCGCCGTTGCCGAGGCAGAGTCTTGAACACGCCCGTCTATTCGCTTCGTTAAACCGCACACGTATCATGAAAACCGCCGCCCGCATTCTGGTCGTTGAAGACGATGCCCAGATCCGCCGCTTTGTCTGCAATTCGCTGACCGCCGAGGGCTACAGCGTGTTTGAAGCGGAGACTGTGGCACGTGCGCTGGTTGAGGCCGCCAGTCGACAGCCCGAGCTGTTCGTTGTCGATCTCGGCCTGCCTGACCGCGATGGCCGCGAACTGATCTCGGAACTGCGCGCGTGGACGCTTGCCCCCGTGATTGTGCTATCGGCCCGAGACCGTGAAGAGGATAAGGTGGCGGCATTGGACGCAGGGGCCGACGACTACCTGATGAAGCCCTTTGGTGTGCCGGAACTGCTGGCTCGAGTTCGGGCGCAGTTACGGCGCAGCACCGTGCTCGCTGGCAGTGAACACGCCGGGATGGTGAGCTTCGATGAAGTGGCGGTGGATCTGGCGGGCCGGGAAGTGAGGCGCCAAGGTAATCTGGTACGACTGACGCCAACAGAATACCGCCTGCTGGTAGCCTTGATCAGGGGGCATGGCCGCGTGCTGACGCACCGCCATTTGCTGCTCGAGGTATGGGGGCCAAATAGCTCGGAGCGTGCTCACTATTTGCGAATCTACATGGGCAATCTGCGCCAAAAGCTGGAGGTAGACCCGGCAAATCCTCGTCACTTCATGACCGAACTGGGTGTGGGGTATAGGCTCGTTGGCCTGAGTTGAGCAGGATTGCCATGGCGGATGCACAAGACCCTGCGCACGAAGTGATTTAGGCAAGCAATGACATTCGCGAAATTCTGACCATTGGTTTTGGGGCTGCAAGGCCTTCTGTGGAGGGAGAGGATGCCGGCTGCGATGCGGAAGGGCAACTTGCGTCATGATTGACGCCATCGCTCTGCTCGTCGTGGCGGCGGCGGGATTCGCCTATCTCAATGAACGGATCACGCACCTGCCAATGACCATCGGCGTCGCGGCGATGGCTCTCGCATGCTCCCTTGTGTTCATGGTGTGCGACGGTCTGCAGATTGCAGACTTGCGCGATCCCGTATCCCGGTGGCTGTCTGCGCTCGACTTCAGTCAGCTACTGCTGCAGGGCATGCTCTCGTTCCTGCTTTTCGCGGGCGCATTTCATGTAGATGGGCGCAGGCTACGGCAATACGCATGGCAAATTGGCTTCCTGGCCGTCGTGGCAACGGCGGCCTCCGCGTTCCTGATCGGCGTTGCAACATACTGGGTGCTCCAAACGGCTGGTGTCCAGCTTTCGTTTGCCTACTGTCTTGTTTTTGGAGCACTTGTCGCACCCACCGACGCGGTCGCGGTCCTGGGGGCATTGCGTGGGGCAAAGGTGCCGGGGAACGTCGAGACGGCTATTGCCGGAGAGTCCCTGTTCAACGACGGGGTGGGCATCGTGCTCTTCACCATCTTTGCACAGATTGCCCTCGCTCCTGAAATGCCTTCAGCTCGGTCGGTCGTCGCCGATTTTTCTCGTGAGGCGTTCGGCGGTCTGCTGCTTGGTGGCGCGATTGGTGGCGTCACCTTCTTGATGATGCGGCGCATTGACCGCTATCAAGTCGAAGTCTTGCTGACACTCGCGGCCGTCGTCGGTGGATACGCTGTCGCCGCGAACATCGGCGTCTCGGGGCCTCTCGCGATGGTAGTGGCCGGTGTTCTGTTGGGTAACGAAGGGCGCGAACACGCCATGTCGGCTACCACGCGGGGAAACATCGACACGTTCTGGGAACTAATCGACGTTGCTCTCAACGCGATATTGTTCACGCTAATCGGTTTGGAGGCAGTCTCCGTACACGCCGGGACGCGAGCCTGGATTGCCATACCGGCCACAGTCCTGATCGTGCTTGCTGCCCGCCTACTGACCGTAGGTGTACCCGTCGCACTGATGAGCGCAGCCTTTCGGCTGCCAGCAAGGACCGCACCACTGTTGGTTTGGGCCGGCCTGCGCGGCGGCATCTCAATTGCGCTGGCTCTGTCTTTGCCACCCGGGCACGAGCGCGACATTGTCCTTATGTTGACCTACGGCAATGTTATCTTCTCCACCTTTACTCAGGGTCTAAGCATCGGATGGCTTGCCAGGCGTACCCAATTGCGATGATTCAAATGCCGCGCGTGCCGGTGGCGCTGCTAAAAGAAGCAAGTTGATCTTACCGTCACGGCACGTTCATCGGCAGCAGTACCATCTGTTTGCCTTGCAGGTGTAGCCGTGCCTGTAACTCGCCTGGTGTCTGGTTATGCAGCCAGGCCGTGAGAAAATTGACGTGCTGGAAGATCAGCTTGCTGGCAAAGCAGACGCTGTTCGGGTACTCGGCCGACACGGCGTCGACCAGCTTCATAAACTCGCGCACCGGATTCGTACCGAATGCCGCGCGGGAATCGGCCGCCAGGCCGTGGCGCTGGCAATTTGCAACGTAATAATGCAGTGACTCGCCAATCGCCTGCTGAAGGCGGTGCAGCGTTTCCTGGCCCTCGTAGCTCTGCGCATCGACCTCTCCTACGGCGAGGAAGATCATATTCTTGAAATGTCCCGGGAATAGGCGCTCGACAGAGCGGCGCATGCATGCTGACGCCCCGGTGTTTTCCCACCAGCACGATCGCGGTGGGCAAGCTGCGGTCGAGTGGCCGGACACTGTCGGCATTGACCAGCGGCGGGGTGCCGGCGAAGAGGGAATCTGCCTTGGCTAGCTCGGCGCGGGTTGCCGTGTAGTGCCGCTTGACGAAGACGCAAAGGGCAATCACCACACCCGTGACTAATACGGTCAGCCAGCCGCCGGCGGTGAACTTTTCCACCAGCGTGATCACCAGTACCGTGGAGGTGACCGCCAAGCCCAGCGAGGACAGGCCGAAGCGAACGATCCAGCGGCGCTCGCCGCGATGGCGCCACCAATAGATGCACAGGCCAAGCAGGGAGAGGCTGAAGGTCAGGAAGACATTGATGCTGTAGAGCACTACCAGCACCGCCACCTGGCCGCGCGTCCAGAGCAGGATCAGCAGGCTGGCCAGTCCCATGACGATGACGCCGTTCTGCCGCACCAGCCGGGCAGAGAGATCGCGGAAATGCCGCGGCACCCAATAGTCCGCCGCCATGTTAGACAGTACCGCTGGTCCATCTAGTGCAGTGTTCCATTCTGTTTGGAACTTAAGCGGCGGTTAGCGCGAATGACCTTCTGCAGGATATCGCGAGCGCTCTTGGTCCAGATGAACGGCTTGGGGTTGGTGTTGTGGTGAGCGATGTACTCATTGATGGCGTCGACCAGTTCCGGCACGCTGGTGAATACGCCCCGGCGAAGTCGCTCGGTTGTGATGTCGCGAAAGAACCGCTCGACCATGTTCAGCCATGATGCCGAGGTGGGCGTGAAGTGCATGTTGAATCGCGGATGCTTGGCCAGCCAGTCCTGCACCGCAGGATGCTTGTGCGTGGCGTAGTTGTCGGCGATCAGATGCAGCGTTTTGTCCTTGGGCGTCTCGCGGTCGATCTTGCGCAGGAATTTCAACCACTCGCTATGACGGTGGCGCTGCTGGCACTGGGCGATGACCTGGCCATCGAGCACGTTGAGCGCGGCAAACAGCGTGGTCGTGCCGTTGCGCTTGTAATCGTGCGTCATGGTGGCCGCGCGCCCCTTCTTCAGCGGCAGCCCGGGCTGTGTGCGATCCAGCGCCTGCACCTGGCTCTTCTCATCGCAGCACAGCACCAGCGCGTGCTCGGGTGGCGACATGTACAGGCCAACGATATCTTCAAGCTTCTCGACGAACTTCGGATCGCGCGACACCTTGAAGCCCCGCACGATGTGCGGCTTCAACCCGTGGGCGTGCCAATGCCGCATGACGGTGCTGGCGCTCACGCCCAACTCGGCGGCCATCTTGCGCGTGCTCCAGTGCGTGGCCGCCACGGGCTTGGCTTGAGTGGTCAGCTCCACCAGCCGCGCCGTGTCCACCTTCAATGGCGGCGCACCGCGTGGCAAGTCGCGTTCAATACCGGCCAGCCCCGATTGCGCATACCGCTCGCGCCAACGCGAAACCTGCACGCGTCCGATTCCCAACTGCTCGGCGATGTCCTTGTTCTGCATGCCGTTGGCGGCCAGCAGCACGATGCGCGCGCGCTGCGCCAGCCTCACGCTCGTGAGCTTCGACTGAACCAGCCGCGTCAACTTGGTTTGCTCCTCGTCGGTCAACAGGATCTCGGGGGCAACTCGCACTCGCTATCTCCACGCTTTGTCGCTGTAGAGCAATAGTCTCATATAAGTTCCACCAAGAACAGAACACTACACTAGGAAGCCTAGTCTGCGCCCCCACCAGCAGCAGGCCGGCCTCGGAAGCCAGTACCACCGCGAGCAGCGCGTGCCGGGACCATGCCGAGCCAAAGCCGAGATGGTCGATGATGCGGTCGAAGACCACGGCGTTCAGCGTCTTGCCCTCCACCGGCGATGCGTTCCACAGCATATACAGCAGGATGATCCCGCCCGCCGTGAAGGCCAGTGAGGTCGCCATGTAGAACATCGTCCACTTGCCATTCGGCACCCGCGGCTCGGCCAGCATGTTCATATTGTTCGATACCGCCTCCAGTCCGGTGTAGGTACCGCCACCCAGAGAGAACGCGCGCATCAGCAGCGCCGCCACCACGATCGGCCCCATTGCCTGCGACATGCCGGACGCCTCGCCGATGGCGCTGGGCACGACCGCGCCGAGATGATCGCCATACACGATCAGCCCGAGATGCAAGACCACGAAGGCCAGGAAGATGGGCATCAGCACCAGGATCGATTCCTTCATGCCGCGGAAATTGAGGCCGGTCATCATGATCACGATCAGCAGCTCGGCCGCCAGCTTGACGGATTGTGCCTCCACCGGCAGCAGGCTGAAGAACGCGTCGACGCCGCTGGCCGGCGACGTCGCGACGGTCAGCACGTAATCGACCAGCAACGCCGCCCCCGACACGAGTCCAGGGCGGGGTCCCAGTAAAGCGGTGGCCACGCGATAGCCGCCGCCGCCGGTCGGGAACAGTTCGATGACCTGGTTGTAGCCCACCGCAATGATGAAGACCGTGCTGGCGGTGGCGAGGGCTAGGAAGAGTGCCAGCGGCGTATGGGTGCCAAGGGCCAGGAATGCCTCCTCGGGCCCGTAGCACGACGAGGAAAGCCCGTCGGCACCCAGTCCTACCCAGGCCAGCACCGGCACCACGGCAATCGCGTGGCGGGTCCCCGGTGCGAGCGGATCGAGCGGCTGCCGGTCAGGCCTTTCCACCACTTTGTCAATATCGCCATGGGTGCCACCCAAATTGTTATTGCAGCGCAGCACACCGAGTGGCGCGTCGAGGCCGACGCCTGACGGCGTCGGGACGACAATGCCAGTGAAATGCTGAGGAAGCCCTTCGTGATTAATGTAGATAGCAAGCGTGTCCACCCCAAGCGTTTTACCACGCTGGCACCGCCCGGAAATTTATCAAACAACGGGACTGCGGTGACAATGCCTTGTAGAGCTTCTGGGACATTCGATCCCGCCGCACCACCGGGAGGTGCGATGGCCATGTCCACGAAACCCGCCACGGGCTTCGGCTTGTTGATGGAATTTTGATGCAAGCGGCAGGCATTGTTGCATCAAGTTGAGATCGGTCCCCCTACCATTAAGCCATCACCTGACTAGCCGCCCCTCCGTGGGCGCGAACGCCATGCAACAGTCGAGCCTGGCAATTGCCTTTGCCTCCATCCCGCGACGGCGTACTGGCCATGCTAGTGGATGCCCAGTGGCACCACACAAGGATGCCCCCGAAACTGCCAGCCGTTGGATTCGGCTACGCCTGGCTGTGACATCAAACCAGGTGCTTGCACTACGTCAGTGGCTGCATCGTGTCATCGGTCACTTAGCTCGCGTCTATGTTGTCGAGATTGACTGCCATCACGGTCAGGCCACAGTGCATATAGAGTTGGAGCCTGGGGCGCACGACGCTGCAATGCACATCATTGCGACTACCCTTCCAGCGGCCGGGTTCGGCACTGCCGAGGAGTTGATGGATGAACATGCGGCAGACTGGAGATGCCCGCATGGGAAGCGACGCCCTACCTGCCGAGCCCGACGCGGCGCGGCGCGGCGTAATGCAACGCTCTGGGGAATGAGGGTGCTAATGACGACGCCGACGCAATCCAATCAGGTGGCAGCGTCTGCGCAGAGCGGTTGCATAGAGACTACTTCCAGCTCGCGAGCAAGCACCGGTCAACAACTTCACTCACTTGACGTTTGAAACTGCAATGGACAGCAATCTCCACATCAAGCCATACAGAGACGGCTGGGATGTCATTCGCGAAGGCGCACGATATGCCGAATCGCACCATGCGACCCAGGAGAAAGCGATTGCCGCCGGTGCCGCGCAAGCTAGGCGCGAACAAGTCGAACTTGTGATCCACGCTCGCGGAGACCAAATATGTAGGCGCAATTGCTTCAGCCACGATCCGACTTGCATTCAAGGCTAATTCACTGAAGAGGCCCGCGTTGCAAGGATGTCGCATAATTTTTAACTTCCTACGCATCCATGCTGTTGGGCGCGCCGGGAGCCGGATGGGATCAATTCGGACAGCGAGGGCGCGCGGCTTCGCCTTGCTCTGCAATAGCCTGCGTCCGAAACCTATTCCCGAAGAAGCCTTCGGTATTTCGCAAACTTGCCAGCGGTCGCCATGAAACCATTGATCCACCACTTTCACTCCAACCCGCCGCACCACGGTACGCGGTACTACCTGGCGATCGCTGCCTGGCTGCTGGTACCGGGTCTAGCTTACGTCCTAACGGCGCTGATATCGGCGAGCCTATGAAGAAATGACTGGAGGCTCAGGACGGCCCTCGCGGCACTGTACCCGTCGTCCCAGTTCTCTGCCGGCAACACAACGACGATGCGCATTTCCTTCCCTGGTGCGTGCATGCGATTCATTGCCGGGTGTTTGTCCGCGTTAACGCAGATCCCCGCAGCCGAATGGAAGAGCATCCATTCGACCACGCGCCAAGATCCCGCCACTACCGCTACCACTGCCAACGAATCCGGCTCAGCCTGAGAGCCTGGTGGGCCGTGGTGCGGGCGTGCTAGGAAAGCTAGCATCAACCTTCCGAAATGCGCCTTTCATGAGCGCATTTCGGAGGCTCCCCAGGGCGGGGGTTGCTTTCAAGAAAACCTACTTCTCGGTGCTGCCCCCCTTGGTAAATCCGAGATGGACAGTTATGGTATCGCCGTTTTTGACGTCTTTCACGTCGTCCGCTGGAAAGTGCAAGTGAAGAGTGGGTCCGCCCTTGGTCTGGAGCGCAAACGTCCCTTTCTTGTGATCAATCTGTTTCACGGTTCCGGTCGTGTCATGTTCGCCCAGGATTCCCGGGGTATCTTTATGGGCAAAAGCCGATGTTGCCGGAATAGCTATCAACATCGCCACGATGACCGGGAACAGAGTCTTCTTCATAAGCTCTCTCTCCAATTCACTGAACTACGTTACACACGTGTAGGCGCTGTGCATCGGCGTGGAATTAACGCGCAGTCCGAATATCACCCGCCGTTCCAGTTTAGAGGCGACGCGCAACGACGCGCAAGGTGAATGTGAAGTCAATTTCACAATCCGCAATGAGCATCCCAATGACACAAGCCGAGCGGGCTCCCGTCCATCGTCAACTCCCGGTGGTAGGCGCAACGCCGGCCAAACGCGCGGGTTGAACAAGGTCTGCAGACCGACGACACCCCGCCCGACGCAGCGCACATATCCGTAACTGTTGGGCCAACCCAGAAGTAACTCCCGCCAAGTCGGCCTGCCGGGATTCCAGCGACCAATTGACGCATTTTCCGCGGCTGTCATGCTGGGTAACAATCCGCATCCCGAGTTCTGGTCTCCCTCCCATCTCCACCAAGGTTCGCCCTGCCAGCAGGCAGCAGTCGGCCCGTCGTCCTCACCTGCAGCATGAGAAGAACAAATCGATCCTGGTTCTTGCTTGGTTCACTTGCCGTCGCGGGTAACGTTTTCCACGTGGGTCAACGCCCAGAGCAGCTATTACCCGGAAACGACCAACTCAACCGGCAAGTATGGCGCCTATGCCCTGCCGAACCTGGGTATCGGGCACCAAATCGCTGACTGCCGAGGCTCAGCTAAAGAACGTCACCAACCGCTACCACGAGTATGTCTGGTGCGACGGGACTCACACCCTGCATTCCCCTGGGCCCGGGCGTTCGCTATTCGCTTCGCAGACGCTGAGCTACGAATGCTGCGCGCCAGGCTCCCTTCGACTCTTTGCGTCGCCGCGTTTGGGCGGTTTGCCGGGCAAAGTTCCGGCGGTCCAGTACTAGGTATGCTTCCGCACAGACGGTGGGGGCGCATGCTGTACTTCTTGCAATAGAATCAAAACGCAGAATATTTTTACTCCGAGGTACCTAACGTCAAGTCTACGCGTTCGCCGCCCGATTCGAATCACCGCGATCGCAATCGCCATGCTGTATGCCGCTGCCGCATGGTCGCACGCGCATCTCCAGCAGCAGACACCCGCTGCCGACTCGACGCAGCCCGCACCGCAGGAGGTGCGGCTCGATTTTTCCGAGCCGTTGGAAGCCGCCCTCAGTAAGATCGAAGTGAAGGATGGCGCCGGCAAGCAGGTCACGGCAAACAAGGCCGCCGTCGACGCCACTGCACCAAGGACCCTGCGTGTGCCGCTCGAAAGGCTGGCTCCCGGCAACTACACGGTCGATTGGAACGTGATCTCCATCGATGGACACCGTACCAAGGGGAGCTATCGCTTCACGGTGGAGTAATGGGAGACCTCGCAGCCACGTTGAGTTGGTGGTTAGGCGGTGGCGTGTCGGTGGTGCTTGCCGCCACACTCGGCGTCTGGTTGCTGTTGCCAACATTGCCTCCTCAATTGGCGCAGCATTGGATGCGAAGCTGCCTGTTGCTATTAGCTTGCGTTTTCCTGGCTTACCTCCCGGCTTCCACGCTGGCGCTGGCGGATGGGCCGGCCGGTGAACTCCTCCCCACGGTCTGGCTCGTGCTGTGGCATACACATAACGGCGCAATGTGGTTGCTGGGCGCTGTCGCCTTGATCGTCGCCGCTATTGCCATTTCAGGCGAGTCAGCGCGACCGGCGAGGAGTCGGCCGCGTGGCGCTATGGCTGCCAGCCTACTGCTGTTCGTGGGCGCGCGCGCTGCCACGGGTCATGCGGCCGAGGCTGGCACCTTCAGTGCGGTGGTACTCATACATGTTGTCCACATTGCCGCTGGCTGCGCATGGGCAGGGTGCGTGATGGCCTCGCAGGCGATACCACGGAGCGGGCCTGAATCCGATGTGTTATGGCAGACGGCCTTCCTGCAACGGCTGTCGCAGGTCGCCGCGCTGGCTCTGACCTTGGTTGTCGTGAGTGGCCTGTTCAACGTATGGCGAATACTGGACGCGGCGCAAGTCTCGTTCGGCACCTATGAGCAACGATTGACGTTCAAACTGACCGTCGTGGGACTAGCCGCGGCCCTGGGCGCGTGGAACCGTTGGATTGCATTGCCCCGCCTGCTGCAGGGCGGCGCGTCCGCCCGAAAACCGTTCGAGCTTAGCCTGCGCGCCGAGGCTGTTCTGCTGGTGTTGGTACTTCTACTTGCGGCTTGGCTCGGCTCGACCATGCCATCCAGGTAGTCGATCAGATGCCCGCACGGGAGCCGACGAACGTGTCCTGTGCCGCCGCGTGGCTTACGAGCAGGCCGAAGCAGGAACGATCGCAGACCTCGGCTTGGATGACCGTTTGTCGCCTCTCACCGGAGAATCGGCGGGCTGAGGACGGATGCTCGCTCGTTGGCCATTCCAGCCGTTCGAAGGGAAGGGAGCGAGTGGCCGAAAGTGGCCGATCTCTGCCCGTGGTCGGGGCCCGGTAGCACGCTGTCCCTCCGGCTCCATTGCCGGTGACAAATTTAATTCGCGGCCCGCAAACGCTTATCCAGTAAGGGCTGGAGCAGAATCGACTGAGATCGCCTGGCGTGTTGACACTTTTACTGTCGCAACGGTGACAATTTTAATACGGCCTACGCCAACGAGGATTGGCGGGCCCGTCGCAATCACTTCTATGGCCATCTCAAACTGCCGCAGGATGCGAAAACGTTCCTGGAGCCCGCCATTGAGCATTTGGATGTGGGGCTTGCCAAGTTGCGCGACGCCGCGTATTCATGCAAGGCTTGTTGACGTTTGGTGAAATAAATGCTGCCGATGGCTCGTGCCACTCCTTGAATGTGATGACCCTACTGTTTTTCTTGATTCATGCCTGCAATCACACGCGGAGGGCTGCGGGCGCCTCAAACATGCGTTGCGGCCAGCACCGCTGCCCATGCCAGCAGCGCCATGCCAAGCGGTGCGCTGAGCTGCCGTCCCCAGGTTACGTTTTTCTCGATAGCCATGGCCGCGGCGAGCACCAGCATCCAGCCGAGGCTGCCTGCACCCACGACGAACATCAGCAGCATCAGCGTCCAACAGCGACCGACGCAGAACAACCCATGGCGCAGGCCCAGCATGAATGCGTGCCGCTCGGGAGCGCGGCCGCGCCAGCGGCTGATCACAAAGCTCAGCGGCGTGCGGCATTTGTCGAGGCACCGATATTTAAGTTCGCTGAACTGAAGCGCGCCGGCGCCGGCGAGCGTGGCCGCCCCGATCAGCCAGCCATGCCATGCCATGCCATGCCAGCGCCGGCACCCGGGCGATGCCGGCGACGAGCAGCGCGTGCAGTCCGTGTGCCACTAGTCCGAATGCGCTCCACGCTGCAACGTAGCCGAGGCCGAGTAGGAACAGCAGGGACGCCTGCGCGCAGACCGTCTCGCGGTAGCGCTCCACGGCAGCCAGCGTGGCACTGTCCTCGAAGGCCATCGGCAAGTAAACCCCACGCGTGGGGATACGCAGCGTGGCCACGTCGGGCAGGCGGGCTTCGATAGCCAGCAGGCTCGCCACCAGCGTGTCCTGGTGGATGCAACTGCTGTCGTAGCGGACTTGTAGCGAACGCACCCCCGGCGACAGTTCCAGCACGCCTTGAATCGGGCTGGCGGCGAGCGCTTCCATCATCAGGTACACGCGCAGCCGCAGCCCGATGTCGAGTACGTTGTCGCCATAATAGGCGACGGCAGGATGATGTCCATCTGCAGGCCGTTCGGCCAAAATGGCCGCGAATCGGGTGGCCGTTGGCAGCAAGGTCAGCCGCGCGCCAGGAGGGGTGGGCAGTGCGCCGCGCTGGTCGGCGATGGATTGCTCCTGCGCGGCCTGGAGCGCACGCCCCTCGTCGAAGCTAAGCGCGCGGAAGCGGATGCGGTCGCCCGGTTTGAGCTGGCCGACCTTCCACAGTTCGGCCCTGGCAACCGTGACCGGACACACGAAGCCGCCCAGGCTGGGGCCATCGTTGGTCAGGATGACCGGGAAATCCCCGGTGAAATTGATGGCGCCGATGGCGTACTCGCAATCGTGCACGTTGGACGGATGCAGTCCAGCCTCTCCGCTGGTTCTCGCGGCCCTCCTGTGAACGACGCTGGCTCCTTGCGCTGCTACCAGCGCGAGCCACCTGGACTTCCTGGTTCTGCTGGATTTCATGGTGGATGCTGTCCCCAGTGCCTGCCGGAGGTGGCACGTGCTGCAAGCGGCTTTGGACAAGGCGCGCCGCGTGGTCATTGCCCGAGGGGAAGGCAAGAGCGCTTGTGGTTCGACCCTGTCTTCCTTGCAGTTGACTCGCAGTTGATGCGGTGTCGTGCAAACTTGCGCGGGTTGGCTGCGCCTAGCGGTTGGAGCGATTGCTTGGTTTAGTGTCGTTAGCGTCACGGGCGTGCGAGGCGCGTCAGCAGCCATTGCGGGGGAGCGTTGTTAGATGGCAAACTTGCAACACTGTTGCAAATACAAGTGAATACAAATAAACTGCCCCCCGTCGCTGGAGCGCCAGCCCTTATTCCCGCAGCCATCCGATGTCGCGGCGTGCACTTGCCCTCCTGCTAAGCCTGTTCCTGCTCCTCGGGCAGGCGTGGGGTGCCGTCCATGCGCTTTCGCACATCCACGAGCATCTGCATGGCAACCCGTGCGCGGCGCCTGCCGACACGGAGCAGTGCGGGCCGGGCCACGACGTCTGCCTGCAATGCCTGGCCTTCGCCGCCGCTGCGGTGGCCATGCCATCCCTGAGCCTCTGGCTGCTGAACGCCTGCTTGCGGCGCTGGCATTACCCGCTGCTTGCCGAGCGGCATATCGCGCCAGTATTCTCGCCCCGGCCGCGTAGCCGCGGTCCGCCCCTGACCGTCGCATCGTTCCCGTAGTGCATTGGCGCGGGCCAGAAGGATCCGCGCGACGCTTCCACACAATCAGGGCCATACCCATGCCAGCTCTCCAGCTTCGAGCCATCGCGGCCGGTGCCGCGTCGGCGCTCGCCGTATCCGCGCACGCACAGTTGTCGCCACCCGACCCGTCGGCTTCAGCGCCGCCGGTCGCAGCCCAGCAGGTGCAACCAGCACAACAACCACAACCGCAGAGTACGCAGGCAGCCGATGACAAAGCGCTGAAAGCGGTCGTCGTCACCGCCAAACGTCTCGACGAGGCACGCAATGCCTTGTCGCCAGAAACCGGCAGCTCGGTGTATCGCTTCGACAGCGAGGACATCAACGCGCTGCCACTGGGAGAGAACACCCCGCTGAACCAGGTTCTGCTCCAGGCACCCGGCGTGGTGCAGGATTCCTTTGGGCAGTTGCACGTGCGCGGCGATCACGCCAATCTGCAATACCGTATCAACGGCGTCATCATTCCCGAGCCGATCAGCGGCTTCGGTCAGATGCTGGACACGCGATTCGCAGACGAAATCAAGCTGCTGACCGGCGCGCTGCCGGCGCAGTACGGCTACCGCACGGCCGGCATCGTGGACATCCGGACCAAGGGCGCGGCCACCGATGAAGAAGGCACGCCCAAGGCCATCGGCGGCGAGATCGGCACGGTGATCGGCAGCCATGCCGATCACGAGGCCAATGGTTATCTGCAGGGCGCCAAGGGCCCGTTCAGCTATTTCCTGAGCGGCTCCTTCAACGAGAGCAACCTCGGCATCGAGAACCCCACCTCCAGCCGCAACGCCATCCATGATCACACGGACCAGGGCAAGGCCTTTGGCATGCTGTCCTACCTGATCAATCCGGACAGCCGGGTGAGCTTCATGTTCGGCAGCGCGGACAATCGCTTCCAGATTCCAAACCGGCCGGGGCTCTCGCCGACCTACTCGATCGACGGCGTGGTCACGCCGCCCTCCGACAGCCTCAACGCCAACCAGCGCGAGAAGACCGACTTCCAGATCCTGTCTTACCAGAACAAGGTGTCGGCCGCGCTCGATTACCAGGTGTCGCTCTTCCACCGCACCAGCCGCGTCGACTACATGCCGGATCCGATCGGCGATCTGGCCTATAACGGCGTCGCCGCCAATATCACCCGCAAGAACGAAGCCTATGGCGTACAGGCCGATGGGAGCTACGTGCTCAACGCGAGCCATACACTGCGCTCCGGCCTGTTCGTGCAGCGTGAGCATTACAGCGTGGACAATGCCTCCAGCGTGCTTCCCGCCGACGCCGACGGCAACCAGACCAGCGGGGTGCCATTCACCATCGTGGATAACTCCAGCAACACGGGAACCACGATGGGCGTCTACCTGCAGGACGAATGGAAGGCCACCGACAAGCTGACGATCAACTACGGCGCGCGCTATGACCATGTGAATACCGTGGTCAGCGAGCAGCAGTTGAGCCCGCGCCTGGGCATGACCTACGATCTCACCAACGTCACCCGCCTGCACGCCGGCTACGCGCGCTATTTCACGCCTCCGCCCACGGAAAAGATCAATACCACGTCGGTAGCCCTGTTCCAGGGCACCACCAACGCCCTGCCGTCCGATGCCAATACCGCGGTGCGCTCGGAGCGGTCGGACTATTTCGACATCGGCGTCTCCCACCAGGCCACGCGCAACCTGACGCTGGGCCTGGATGCCTACTACCGCAAGGTGCGCCATCTGCAAGACGAAGGGCAGTTCGGCAATGCGCTGATCTTCTCTTCGTTCAATTACGACGACGGCAAGATCTACGGGCTGGAAGGCACGGCCAACTACCGGCAAGGGAGTTTTGCCGCCTATGCCAACCTGAGTGTCTCGCGTGCCATGGCCAAGGGGATCGAGACCGGCCAGTTCAACTTCGGTCCGGATGAACTGGCCTATATCGCCAGTAACTGGGTACACCTTGATCATGACCAGACGGTAGCCGGCTCCTTCGGCACCTCTTACATGTGGCGCGGCACGTTGTTCACCGCCGATGCCCTGTTCGGCAGTGGCTTGCGCAACGGCTTTGCCAATACCACTCACCTGCCGGCCTACTTCCAGGTCAATGCTGGCGTGGCGCACACATTCGATACGCCTGTCATCGGTAAATTCAAGGTGCGATTTACGGTGATCAACCTGTTCGATCGCTCCTACCAGCTACGCGATGGCACCGGTATTGGCGTGGGCGCGCCGCAGTACGCGCCACGGCGCAGCTACTACGTGGCGCTGACCAAACCTTTCTGAGCGTCGCAAGCGGCGGCACTGCCTGGCTGGCTGCGCCGCCGGGAAGAGTCGCCGTCAGGATTTACAGGACGTGCAGCGCAGGCAATGGCGGAATGCATCTGTGAAAAGTAGCCGACTGCCACGTCAATCTGGTCCGGCGGGCCAACGTCAGCAGTGAAAGCGAGGAATTGCCATGTTCTCATTGAACGCAATCGCGGCGGCCCTCGTCACGCTGCTCTCGACATTCGCCGGCGGCGCGTGTGCATTCAGGTTCCGAGACCGATTGCACCTGGTGCTCAGCTTCACTGCCGGTGTCTTGCTGGGCGTAGTCGCTTTCAACATCCTGCCCGAGATATTTGCGCGAGCACATCAGCATGGCTCCGACGGACTCGATGCGATGGTCGGGCTCGTTGTCGGCTTCCTGCTGTTTCACAGCATCGAAAAGTTCGTACTCGTCCACCACGTGCATGAGGATGACTATGCCGAGCATCATCATCCTCAGGTGGGCATGCTCTCGGCCCTGGCCTTGATTGGCCACAGTTTTATGGATGGTGTCGGGATCGGCCTGGCCTTCCAGATTTCGGAGGCGGTCGGAATTGCGGTGGCAATGGCAGTGATCATGCACGACTTCTGCGATGGCCTGAACACGGTCAGTTTGATGCTGGTACATCGCAACTCCAATGCCCATTCACTGGCGATGCTGATCTTGGATGCCATGGCACCGGTTGCCGGGGTGCTTTCAACAGTTGCCTTGCGCGCGGCTTTGCCCATGCTGAACCTCTACCTGGGATTCTTCGCGGGCTTTCTCCTCTATATCGCAGTAGCGGATGTACTCCCTGAGGCGCATTCCCGGGCGCGCTCAGTGACCGCCGTCAGCCTCATTGGCCTGACGGCACTGGGCTCGGGCCTCATGTACCTGGTCATGCGACTGATGGGATAGCGAACTCCCAGATGCTCATTGGGCAGGCGCATCGATGAAGCAACGCCCCGCATGGAGGTGGAGGCGAACATTCTCACTTGTCATGCAACTAAGTTGCATTTATGATCTTGATGCAATTGAGTTGCGTAAGCTGGTTGCGGGAGGTGTCGTGAATACTGAGTCCGAGGCTGGTGCACATACCAAACTGGCATCCATGGGGCTGCGCTGTACGGCAGCAGCCCGGCAGCTATTGCTTCTGTTCGAGCAGGCCGGCCAGGAACTGCTGACGCACCCGCAGATCAATGAACGGTTGCACGAGCAGCGGCTCGACATCAACAGGGTGACCCTGTATCGCCTTTTGGACAGGTTCGTCACGGCAGGCATGATCGAGCGAGTGGTGGATCAGGACCGAGTCGCCCGCTACGGTTGGGTCGCGCAGAAAGATTGCCCGGCCGTTGCGCCGAGCTTGCCGCCGCGTTTTGAATGTCAGTGTTGCCGTCGGCAGTTCCGGATGCCCGAACTGTCGCAGGTCTGCGACGCGCTTCTGCTGGTGTTCGCGGCCTGGAGCGCCCAGGGCCACCGAGCGGTCTGTGCCGAGGTGGCGGTGCGAGGAGTCTGTGCGCGATGCATTCAGCGCTGACTTACCCGCCGAGAACGCCTATGCAGGCCGATCCGCATGCCAACTTGCCTGGCCGATCGTTCCTGGCCTGCGATATCGAGCAACTTATCGCTATGTTCCGCGACCTGATGGACGCATCGCTTGCTATCGTGCGCTTCGATGTGATGAGCCACGTGCAGTGCCTGCGCTTTCGCGTCGACAACGTGGGAGTGCGCCTGCTTTTCACCTACTGTGGCGGGGGTACGCAATGGCTGAATGAGCGCTATGCGGATCGCAGCACGCTAGGTCCCGGCACCGCCGGTCACGCCGACGAGAAGCCGGGTCTCATGCTCGATTGCGCGGGCATCCATTCGATTTCTCGCCTGCCAGCGGCCATCCTCAAAGGACGGCGCTGGCCAAGTAACGCGGAGCGTGGCGCCATTCACCAGTTGCCGCCTCTATCACCTGTTTCCGTTCCCCGAGTATTGGTTGCCATCGCTGCCATCGCCATTGTTTAAAAGACAGAGCCCATGAATAAACAACCCCTTCTTCCCGTCACCGTTCTGTCCGGCTTTCTTGGCGCCGGCAAGACAACGCTGCTCAACCACATCTTGAACAACCGAGAAGGCCGCCGGGTGGCCGTCATCGTCAACGACATGTCGGAAGTCAATATCGACGCAGCGCTGGTGCGCGATGGTGGCGCGGAGCTGTCTCGAACCGACGAAAAACTGGTCGAAATGAGCAATGGGTGCATCTGCTGCACGTTGCGCGAAGACCTGTTGCTCGAAGTGAATCGCCTGGCCAAGGAAGGAAAGTTCGATCAGTTGGTGATTGAATCGACGGGGATTTCCGAGCCACTACCCGTGGCGGAAACCTTTACCTTCACGGGCGAGGATGGGCAGAGCTTATCGGATGTCGCTCGCCTGGACACGATGGTCACGGTGGTGGACGCCTACAATTTCCTGAAAGACTATAGCTCGCATGAGAGTCTGCAGTCGCGCGGCGAGTCGCTGGGCGAGGAAGACCAGCGCACGGTGGTGGACCTCTTGATCGAGCAGATCGAGTTCTGTGATGTCATCCTGCTTAACAAGGTCGACCTCATCACCGACGCGCAACGCGCTAAGTTGATGGCGATCCTGCACAGTCTCAATCCCAGGGCAAAAGTAGAGGTCTCCGAGTTCGGCAAGGTTGCACTCGACAAGGTTCTGGGCACAGGTCTCTTCGATTTTGATGCGGCGTCCAAGGCCCCGGGTTGGCTCAAGGAATTGCGCGGTGACCATACGCCGGAGACGGTGGAATACGGCATCACGAACTTCGTCTACCGCGCGCGTCGCCCGTTCCATCCCGCGCGCTTCTTCGCTCTGATCGAGAGCGAGTGGCCCGGTGTCATTCGTTCCAAGGGCTTCTTTTGGCTGGCGAGCCGTCCGACCTATGCGGGTTCGTGGTCGCAAGCCGGTGGTGCCTGCCGTCATGGGCTGGGCGGGCTTTGGTGGGCCGCAGTGCCCCCCGGACGCTGGCCAGAGGAGCCCGAAGCCGTGGCAATGATCCGAAAGAACTGGGAAGAAGGCGTCGGCGACGCACGGCAGGAATTGGTGCTGATCGGCATCGACATGGTCGAAGTCGATCTGAGAAAGCGCTTCGATGCCTGTTTGTTGAGCGATGCAGAGATGGCTCAAGGCCCCCATGCCTGGCTCACTTACAACGATCCGTTCCCAGCTTGGGGCTAACGCCCGCGCCCGTGCGCATCAGCACGGCTTTACCCTGACGATGAGTCATGCCCCGTCTATCATGTTCAAGCAAAACCATGAGTTCCCGACTCCCCGACGTCGCACTGACCGAAACCTCTATTATCCCGGCACCGCTTGACTGGGTGGGCATGCAAGGCATTGACGTGCCGCTCAGCTTGCAGCGCCTGGTCGACCTGGCTGAGGTCGGAGGTAGGGTCCCACTGCAGCGCGCCCGAGAGCGTCAGGTTCTTCGAGTTGCCGAAGTCCACCCAGCCGTCGGAGCGGTTGCCGCTGACGTCGAGCCGGTACGACCACTGGTCGCTGATCGCGCCACTGCTGTCGAATGCCATCCGCTGCGTGTTCTCGGTACCGATGGTCGCCCGGATCTCGTTCTCGATGGGACCGCGCGTCGGCTTGCGCGGCACCACGTTCACCACGCCGCCGATGGCGCCTTCGCCGTAGATCACCGACGCGGGGCCGCGCAGGACTTCGCTTCGCCAACCAGGTGTCGAACGGGAACGTCACGCCGATGCCGCCGTATTGGCGCAGGCCGTCGTAGAGCTGCATGACCGATGTCGACCCCGTGAAGCCGCGCGACGATAGCGCCGCGCCGCCGTTGCCCGGGTGGCCGAGGTTGGACAGGCCCGGCGCCCGACTGATGGCGTCAACCAGCGAGGCGTCGCCGCGCTCCTCGATCTGCTCGCGCGGGATCACGTCGACGCTGGCAGGGGTCTGCATGGGCGTCAGACCGAGGTTCGAGCCGGTCGAAGTGTTTTCCGACAACGCGGTCTGTGGGCTGGCCTGGACGGTGACCGTCGCGAGTTCGGGGACGCCGGAAGCGGTGGACTGAGCATAGGCGGGCAGGCACGTTGTGGCGGCGGCCAGCGCGACATAGTGCCGGCGAAAGAGACGGGGAGACATGGAGAGATGGTGATGATGCCCTAGCCGTACCGCTGCGGGAGGGGCATCCCAGAATCGATTGTATTCAGCACCTGCCAGGCTGCGCAGTGACAGATGGCCGCAGGGCAAGGCATGGAGCCGACCTTGACAGTTACGTGCGGTGCTGTGCTAGCCCGCTATGGCTGTGACGGCGACTCGGTGCACCTGGCCGTCAAGAACTGAAGACGCTCGGTTAGCGCCAGAAGGTACGCATCATGGCGTTCGCCACGCTCGACAGAGGCCATGAAGGGAGGATGAGCGAAATCAACCAGACGCCGCTGGTCGACGTCATACTGGCGCTGCTGATCAGCTTCATTATCGTGATTCCCATCATCAACCACGCGGTGAAGATCGACCTGCCGCAGGCGACCAATCAACTCAATGACACCAAGCGCTTTCCGGTGAGGCTTATCAGATTGTTTGCAATGAAGTAAGGCGCCTGGTCGGCGATCCTGGGCTCTGGACCTTCCGGACCAGGCGCTGAGCGCTGGCAGAGTGAACGTGTGCCTGTGCCGAACACGATGGACAACGACGGATTGTTGATTGCGCCGCTTGCTACCACAAACTCGCCGTCAAGGAGCCGCAGTCTATGCAGTACTGATACTAGTGGCCAGGCACGCGACTTCAGTACCTGCTGCGGACGTTGCTGAAGCGGCTGCCCCGTCCTGGGAACGGTGACGGATTCTCGCCCTTCCACCTGCCCGCGCAACTAAGCTTGGCGCCATTTCCTGGACTTGCCGCTCGACCCGGTCGGCGATGTTCAAATGCTGAAGGTAGCTCTGAACGATGCCTTGCCCATCATTCGCGCTAACGAGAGACCCCGGCGCTAACAGTAGCGTAGCGGCCGTTAGAGCGCATCCCATTGATCCCAGCCTTAGGCGGGCAGCAAGTCTCGTCATTTTGCACCTGCAAAGTGGTTCTGAATTCGGCGGGCTCAGGCGCCAGGCAACGGGCCATGGTCGTCGCAATGATCGCCATGGGGATGGTGCAGGTGACCTCCGACGAGATAGTCAATATGGTCTCCATGCGGTACGGCCTCGTGCCCACAGCCGGGTCCGTGCACGTGATCGGAACCATGGGCACCGCAATTGTGGTTTGGCGTGCACCGGTCAGGGTTGGTCTGGCTTACCCCAATCACATGTTCATCAATGTGATCACCATGCAGGTTGTGAAGGTGGCCGTCATGCAGATAGTCAACATGGCCATCATGCAACACGGCAGCGTGGCCACAGTTTGGTCCGTGTTGGTGGGGGTGATTGGCCGGATGGGGCAGTGAGCATTCAGTCATGGCAACCAGCTCCTCAATATAGTTCCTTGTTCGAACCCAGGCATACGCGGCGGCATGCAAGGCACTTGGCAAATGCGCGGAGAGACATTCCCATAAGGCCATCCTAGAAGCTGCTTTTTCCACATGCAAGCAGATAGGCGCTGGCGAACTCGACTGTCGCAAGCTCATGGCCTGGATGGCTGGTCGATTGTGCGTCGAGGGGCCCCGCCTGCGCGTCACCCGTGGTGTCGCCGGAAACACAAAGGCGATCGTGCTGCGCAGGCTTCCAGCCTTGAAGCATCGGTGCGTGTTCAGCTCCCTACGATTTTGCACCGCAGCGCCGAAGCGCTATTGCAGACGTACCATCCGCCATGCCAGCCGAGCTGCCCATCCGACCGGTGCCAATGCCCTACTGCTGATAGTGTTCGACCCGCGCGTCGCTAATGGCGTACCCGGCATCGCCCATCATCGTTTCGGCTCGCTCCACTCGCAAGACTCCACTGATCCAGACGGTGTCCATGGTGCGCATCCCCCGCAGAGGCTGGCGGGTGCGGACGTGGACGACTTGGTTGGCGGGCGGCGGCGGCACATGGATGCACGCGCCGAAATATGGCACGAGCAAGAATTCGCGGATCGTCTCGCCTTCGGCTTCAAGGCCCAATTTGAGGGCTGGCCGGGATTCGTCAATATGTGAAGCTTAAGATATCCGCGAATCCCGGCCAACCCTCTAGTGGGTGGCGAGTCGAGGCCACCACTTCGATTTCCTTCACGCGCTCCTTCGGGAGCCGCTCGGTCGTGGCTCATAAATTTCACCGTGCAAGCCAGTTAGCTTGGTCTTGACCGCGCACGAGGACTCAACCAGACTGAAACCGGATAGACCATGATACGTGTCTTAACGGCGGGATCCCCAATCTATTTCTCACATTTATGAAAAATGACATTGATCAGGCGGGACTGACAAATTTCGCCATAAGTTGGCCCCAAACTATAGAATATTTTTCGTTGAATTTGGGGAAGCTGAAGGCCGGTGACCAACTGGAAACCGTCGAGACTTGGTTGCGGGACGGTTCCGAGCCGACGACATACACCGTGGATTGTGTAAGTTGTTTGCGAGATCCGAAGGGGTGGGTTGTTTCACTCTTGTACGACTGCAGCACAGGTGACAATCCATCAATTGCATCGTTGTATCCCGACATTCCTTGGGGCACGACGACATTGACTATTTCGACTGATTTGAGGTTGGCAACGGCGTCGTTCTGTCCAGAGCGAAGCTCGGCCAAGGTGCAAGGGGAGTGCCATGCGTTTCCAGCGGAATTGTATGAGAGCCTCTCCCGGTCGCAGGTTAGTGTTTTACTTCGCCCCGGACAGGCGAAATTGCGCAAACAGCTTTTCGACCTGTATCCGCGATGCGCCATCTCCGACGAGGCGGAGCCCACCGTGCTTGAAGCTGCGCATGTCATCGATCATGGCGATGGTGGCATTGCATCTTGCAACAACGCGTTGCTGCTCCGGGCAGATTTGCATACATTGTTTGACAGCGGCAAGCTGTGGATTTCTTCCAGCGGGGAAATCGAGTTGCGCGATGTGTCCGAAGATTCTCGGTATCACGCAGAACTTAAGGAGTCCTGGAATCGGACCTTGCCGGCGGGTGTACTTCATAAAATTGGAGCAGCATTGAAGGAGCGAGAAGGGCTTTGGGAGTCTCGACAACTCTGGTGAGGCAAATAGCGCGGCCGATTTTCGGGGTGGTCCGAACCATTTGGGAGCTGCTTCCTAGTTGCTACACGATGTCGGCCAGCGGCCCAGCGACTGCGGGGTACCGGCCAGCGCCAACTGGCGCGCCATGGTCGAGTGGGACGATCGCGGGCGCGCATTGCGCGCTCGGAAACCCGGCGCGATGACAAGCTTGCGCAAAGGCCTGCGCCGCGGGTCGGTGTGGATCAATTACAGTCAGTTCCTTTCGGGAACGCGACCCGGATTTATCGATTTCAAGCACTTCACCGTCGCCGTCTCGATGGCGGGCCCTGTCTATTGGCCGGTCGGCTCGCGGCCGCCGAGCGGGCGCAGCGCCGGGCCGAGCGGGCCGGAGCCGAAGCGGCGCTGGTGCGCCAGCTACTGGCAAAATTGCGCGTGGCGCTGCGCGAGCGGACGGGCGCGCGGCGGAAGGGGTAATCGTACTTTTCGTGCAAAATCTGGCGGTTTCCCCGAAAGCCTTTGTCGACAAGGCTTTCCGACAGGCCCACACCTGTTGGCCGCTGCGAATGAGTGGAGGGCGTAACATATCCGCCCGCGATTCGGATCGCGCCATCTCGATGGGGGCAAGAGATGCCGGGCTTGGGATTTCGCTATGTGGGAAGTGACCGGCTGCCGATGCGACTGTCGGAATTCGATGTGGAGCGATATTTAGCACTGACCGACAGCGACGTCGCGGCGATCAATAAGCGCTTTCGGCACGATCGGCGCGCCGGGGCGGCCATCCAACTGGTATTTCTGCGCGCAAGTGGGCATAGCCTCGGCCAGGTAAGTACGCTGCCGCGTCAGTTGCTCCACTACATCGGCCAGCGGCTCGGCCTACCCACGCCGACGATCGCATCGCTTCGGACCCTATATCGTCGGTACAAAACGCTCTATGACCACCTGATCTGGGCCTGCGGGTATTTGGGCTTGAAGTCAATCGGCCCGGACCAGTGGGCAGACCTCGAAGCATGGATGCGCCAGGATGCCAAGGAATCACTCACGCTCGACGAACTGCTCCAGCACGCGAACTGCTGGCTGTACGAACGAAGGATTCTGATCCCCGCCGACCGGACGTTGCGGGATCTCGGACGATCGGTCTGGGCTGAGATCGAGCGTGACACTTTCGCCCTGATCGAGGCGACCGTCCCTGAGACGCAACTGAGGCGAGCCGATGCAGCGCTATCTGCAGCGCTATCGAGCCAACACGACGCCGCAGACATGACCGTTCTCGACTGGCTCAAGACGCCGCCGGCCCGGCACAGTCCGACGACGCTCACGGAAACGCTGGAGAAGATTCGGTTTCTCAAGGAGATCGGGGTACACACATGGACGCTGGACACCGTGCCGATCGATAAGCAGCGTGCCTGGGCACAGCGGATTCAGGCGCGCCGTCCGGTGAAGACCCGCGAGCTCAAGGGGTCGACGCGCACTCTTGAGCTGGTATTTTTCCTGCGCATGACGCTGCTCGAGATGACCGATTCGCTGCTCTATCAAATAGGGCGCCGCGTTTCCGATCTGGTTCGGCACGCCTACAACAAGACCACAACGAAACAGGCTCGCTCTGCAGTTGAATATCGACAACAACTGGTCGCGATCAAAGCGCTCGTTCGTGACAACACGCGCCCGGCAGAAGCCAGACTTGCAGAGATAGGAGCACTGCTTGGGGAGCTACCGGACAAGCCTCCCGCCAGCCATGCGGCCAGCGTGCGCGAAACGCTGACTGATGATTACCGGCGCATCCGTAGTCTCCTTGCACCCCTTTTTGAGCTGGAATTCTCGGGTCGGGACACAGAACCAAGCCTGCAGCAACTCGAGCTTATCGCGAGGCTGCGCGATGACGGCGCGACGGAGTTGCCCATTGACCACGGAGTGCCGATTAGCGCCAACTGGCGCGCTTTGGTCGACTGCGACGATCGAAAGCGTGCACTGCGCGCTCTGGAAGCCGCCGCGATCACGAGCTTGCGCAAAGATCTGCGACGCGGGTCGGTGTGGATCAACCACAGTCTGTCATTTCGTGAGCGCGACCAGATGCTGATTCCGCCGTCAGATTGGGAGTCCGAGCGAGGCCGGCATCTATCGTTATTGGGTCTACCAGCTACAGCGGATCCCTTTCTCGAGCGATTGACTGAGAACCTGAAGGCGGGCCTCTCGGCGCTGGAGGAGGCTCGCGAACCCGGCCGCGTGATAATCGGCAGGGATGGCGCCCTGCACCTGTCAGCACTTGAAGCGCTACCGACGGACGGGATACCGAGGCGCACACGCGACCTTCTGTTCAAGGCGATCGGCACAGCTCAGTTTGCCGATCTGATGATGGAAGTGGATGTCCGCACGGGCTTTAGCGAAGTACTGCTGGCGCGGAAGGCACGCGATGCCAACGAACTTGTCTCGCTCTATGGTGCGCTGATGGCGCACGGCACCGAGATCGATGCGAAAGGCGTTGCCGCCATGATTCAGCAAGTCGACGCTGCGGCGATTTCGACCACAATGCGTGTGCTCGAGATGTCGGGCCGGCTGTCGCGCGCCAACGCGCGCGTGGTTGAGTTTCAACGTACGCACCCCATCACAGAGTTGTGGGGAACTGGGCAGCGAGCCTCGAGCGACTCAATGAGCCTGGATACTTCACCTCATCTGTTCTACGCTCGTGTCGATCCGCGTAGGCGCACCCATGCAGTCGGTATCTACACGCACGTCCTGGACCAGCATGGCATCGTGTACAACCAGCCCATCGTCCTTAACGAGCGCCAGGCGGGCGTCGCAATTGAAGGGGCAGTGCGCCACAGCGACACGCGCGAAGATGGCGGCCTGCTCGCGCTTGCCGTTGATACTCATGGGTATACGAACGTGGGGATGGCCGTATCGAAGCTGCTCGGCTTCGATCTATGCCCGCGGCTACGCGATTTGTCGGAGCGCAAGCTCTATCTGCCACGGGGTATGGAGATGGCCAAAGATCTTGCTCCCATAGTGGATCATGGTATCTCATTGAAGCCCATTCGCGACGGCTGGGACGGGCTGTGCGGCTCGTTGCATCAATCAAGTCAGGGCGTGTCAGCGCTGTCGTCGCGTTGCAGCGATTCGGCAGCGCAGCCCAAGGGGATCCGATTTATCGGGCGGCGGAACAGCTTGGCAAGCTGCTGCGTACCCTGTACCTGTGCGACTATTTCAGCAACGTCGAGTTTCGCCGAGAACTGCATGCGCTACTCAATCGCGGTGAGTCGGTGCACGAACTCCAGCGTACGATCTACACGGGCAAGGTGACGCCGGAGCGCGGCCGTCGTCGTGACGAAATCATCGCGATTTCTGGCTCCTTGACTCTGCTGACGAACCTGGTCATCGCATGGAACACGCAGCGCATGCAAGCGACGGTCGACGCCTGGCGCGGCAAGGGGCAGCGAGTCGACGACGATTGGCTGCGCCGAATGGGGCCGGCGCATTCGGCGCATGTGAACTTTCGGGGCACGTTGCGATTTCCCCTCGAGCAGTACCAGGACATATTGCTCGAAGCGGCGCCCTGGCAGCGTGCGGAAGGATCGTGAGGGCCATCTTCGAGGAGGAGGAGGCAAAAATGGACATCAAATACCGACGCGGTCGACGAGGTTGTCCTCGCGCTGCTCTACCTGAATTTCTGCGGGGAGAATCGTGCCTGGAGGAGCTTTGATTGGGACGCGCTGAATCGCTTGCACGAGAAGGGGCTCATCGGGGATCCCGTGAACCGTGCGAAATCGGTGTGGCTAACCGACGAGGGACTAGGCGAGGCCGAGCGATTGTTCACGAAATACTTCGTCCGCGCTGGCGACTAGCAAGTGGATACCGGGCACATGTGATCTCTCGCACACAAGCATGCAGCGCGCCTTTCAGCATTGTTCGTTGGCTCTGAGGGGCTGCGTTTGCTGGCAAGGCTGGCGCCAGATTTTGCATCGAAAGGATGCAAGTTGGTGAACTTGATGGTTTCTTTAACGCTTTGATTTGTAAGGGTAATTCTTAGCTCACCGCCAGATTTTGCACGAAAAGTACGATTACCCCAAGGAGGAGAGCGGCAAAAAAACGCCAGAAGGAGGCCCATGCAACTTCTCTCAGGGCAGTGCTTGCACGATCCCTGAGGGAAGCTCTCCGGCCTCCCTCATCGTGCTTGATCAAATCTCACAGATTCGACATCACAAACGCCGCTCATGCCCAGCACGTCGCGCAGATAGACTGCAAATTCTTGCGTGAACTGGTCGACCCGGTGCGGTCGGGTTCGTGAAGTAAACAGAGCGTTCAAGGGCCAGGCGGGCAGCGACCAGCCGGGCAGCAGTTGGACCAAGCGGCCCGCGCGCAGCGCCTCGGCGGCCAGGTAGTGGTGAATGGGGGCATAGCCTCGGCCCGCGACCAGCACGTCGAGCAGGGCCAGTGAGCTGTCGACCTCGAAGATCGGCGGGCTGGCAATGACCTCCATTTGCTTGCCGCGTCGCAGCTCAAGTCTGGCGGCTTGGGTGCGACTCAGCGCCAGGCGCGGCAGCGGTGCCAGGTCCCTGGGTTGCTTGGGCCGCCAGGGGGTGGGAAACAGTTGGGGCGCGGCGACCAGCACCTCCTTCAGAGTGCCCAGCGGCTTGGCCAGCAGCGAGGAGTCCGCCGGGGCACCGATGCGGATCGCGACGTCGACACCTTCCTCGACTAGGTTGACTTGTCGCTCCGACAGCAGCAGGCGGATCGTCAGCCCGGGATGGCGCTGGCCGAAACCGGTTAGGAAGCGGTTGAGCACCACATGGCCAAAACCGCTCGGGCCGGCAATGGTGATGCGGCCCTGCATCGAACTGGCGGCTTCGACCAGGCGCTGCGCCAGCTCGGCTTCGGAGCGCAGCACCGACGACGCGTAATCGTAGACCTGCTGGCCGGCCGGCGTGATCTGCAGGCGGCGCGTGGTGCGGGCAATCAGCACGGCGCCGTAGTGCCTTTCCAACTCCTGCAAGTGCCGGCTCGCGGTGGCCTGCGCCAGATCGAGGTCCAGCGCGGCGCGCGACACGCTGGCGCGATCCACCACACGGCAAAACGTCTTGAAGCCTGCCAGCAGGTCGTTCATGGCTGTACGATTTATCCCAATTCTGGATAGATTATATTCGTTTATCCGTCTTCAATCGACTCGCAGAAAGGCGAAAGATAGCTTCGCAACCATGATCGATTGGAGTTCCCGTGAAGAAATCTACAAATTCCTTGCCACTGCAAATCAGCGGCATCGCTCTGGCGCTTTGGGCGCTTGCCTTCCAAGCACAAGCCCAGGCGGCAGACCAGTGCAATACGGTGCTGGTCGACGCCCAGCCTCGGGTTGTTGCCAGCGGCTTTCAATACACCGAGGGACCGGCCTGGGACCCGCGCCACAATCGCTTTGTATTCAGCGACATCCCGGCCAACACGGTGTTTGGCGTGACGCTGGACGGCAAGGTGGCGCCGGTGCTCAAGCCGTCGGGCTATGCCAACGGCAACGCGTTCGACGCGGCGGGCAATCTGTGGAGCGCTCGGCATGACCGCAAGATCGGCAAGACCGACGCCGGCGGCAGCACCACGGTGGCGCTGGAACTCGTTGACGGCAAGAAGCTGAACAGTCCGAATGACCTGGTGGTGGCCGGCGACGGCAGCGTGCTGTTCACCGATCCGCCGTACGGGATTCAGGGCTATGGCCCGCAGAGGGCGGCCGAGGAACAGCCGGTGCGCGGCGTGTACCGCTTCAAAGACGGCCACGCCACGCTTCTGACCGGCGAACTCACGCTGCCCAACGGACTTGCGTTCTCGCCTGACGAACGCTTGCTGTACGTGGGTGACACCGCGGACGGCACCGTCTACCGGTTCAAGGTTGGATCGGACGGTCAACTGACGGGCAAACTGGCGTTCGCAAAAATTGAGCCAGCCCCCGGCCAGGAGCCGATGGTCGACGGCCTCAAAGTGGACCGCGACGGCAACCTGTGGATGGCTGGCCCCGAGAGCCTGGGCGTCTTCAGCGCCGAGGGCGTGATGCTGTGCAAGGTGGACATGCCTGGCCACCACCTCAGCAACTTGGCCTTTGGCGGCAAGGACGGCCGCGACCTGCTGATCACCTACAGCGACAAGGTGCTGGCATTGCGCAGCCGCGTGGCCGGCCGTTGAATTCAATCCTCCCACTATAGAGAGCCATCCATGAAAATCATTCTGATCGGCGCCAGCGGAACGCTGGGCCAGGCCATCGGCCGGCAGCTCGGCCCGCGTCACCAGATTGTGGCCGCCGGACGCGCCGGGGCCGATGTGCAGGTCGACATCAAGGACCCAGCCAGCGTGCGACGCATGTACGTGCAGGTGGGCGTCTTTGACGCGGTGGTTTGCGCGGCCGGCAATGTGCATTTCGGGACGCTGGGCGAGATGACCCCAGAGCAGTTCAGCATCGGGCTGAAGGACAAGCTGATGGGCCAGGTGAACCTGGTCACCGAAGGGCAGCACCGGATTGCCGATGGCGGCAGCTTCACGCTGATCAGTGGCATCCTGAGTCAGGATCCGATACGCGGAGGAAGTTCGGCGGCGATGGTGAATGCGGCACTGGATGCATTTGTCGCCGCTGCCGCGATTGATCTGCCGCGCGGTATCCGCATCAACAGCGTCAGTCCGACCGTGTTTGTCGAGTCGATGGCGGTATATGGACCGTACTTCAGCGGCTTCAAGCCGGTGCCGGTGGACGACGCAGCGTTGGCATTCGCAAAGAGCGTGGAAGGGGCGCAGACCGGACGGACTTACCAGGTCGTGTGAACTGAAGAGTTTACTTCATTGGAGGAAGCGGATTGCCTGTCTTCGCGAGAGCCATGTTCGCGGACACAATTGTCGTCGTGAGAACACTTTGTCACCTGATCGGCGGTCCCGTCACCCTCAGCCGCAACGGATCTGGTCATGGCACCGATATTGCGAAGCGATACCCGCGAAAGGATTTCGAAGCGATTTCCTTCGCCATAACTATCCGCCACCCATTCCAAAAAAATTGGAGGAGACATGACGACGTCGCTTCAGTCGGTTCCTGGGACACTCAGCCCCGATGCCGTTGATGAAAGTATCGAAGAACAGCAGCGCATCGTATCGAAAGTCATTCGAAAGATCATGCCGTTGGCATTGATCGGGATCTTCGTGTCGTATGTGGACCGGACTAATCTGTCGGTAGCTGGCCCTGATATGCAAGCCGCGCTCGGCCTGACACCTGCAATGTTCGGTCTGGCCTCGGGACTCTTCTTTATCGGTTACGTCTTATTCGAAATCCCGTCGAACATAGCGTTGCAGCGATTCGGCGCCAAGCTTTGGATCGCCCGGATCATGGTGACCTGGGGCCTGATCTGCATGGGCACTTCACTGGTTACCGGTGCCACGTCGCTCTACATCTTCCGCCTGTTGCTGGGCGTCGGAGAGGCCGGCTTCTACCCCGGGATTCTGTTCTATCTCAGCCAGTTCGTTCCGATCCGGTATCTAACCAGAGCGTTCGCAATCTTTCAGATCGGCGTTCCCATTTCGCTGGCGCTCGGCAGTGCCCTGACCGCCGCACTGTTGACCATGGACGGGATTCTTGGCGTTGCCGGCTGGCGGTGGGTCTTGATCATCGAAGGTGGCATGGCTGTGGTAGTGGGC
Source organism: Cupriavidus sp. CuC1 (assembly GCF_044627735.1). Taxonomy (NCBI): domain Bacteria; kingdom Pseudomonadati; phylum Pseudomonadota; class Betaproteobacteria; order Burkholderiales; family Burkholderiaceae; genus Cupriavidus; species Cupriavidus sp. CuC1. The sequence continues at coordinate 40,730 of NZ_JBIUHC010000042.1, forward strand.
TTCATCACCTATTTCGCTATGGCTAATACGCCCGAGAAAGCGAGATGGCTGACCGCTCGCGAGAAGGAGACGCTCGTCACGGCAATTCGGAGCGACCGGGCGAGCGGAGCCGAAGACAGCCACGGTTTCGGCGCCATCGCCTCGGTCATGAAGACGCGCGCGGCATGGTACTACTGCTTCCAGTACACGTCCATGCTGATCGGCTTCTACGCCGTCACCTACTGGCTGCCCCAGATCATCAAGCTGCGCTTTTCTGTCAGCGCGGTCCAGGCCGGTCTGCTCTCGGCCGTGCCATGGGTATTCTGCGCTATCGCGCTGATCACGCTGTCGCTGGTTCCGCTCCGCGAGAAGAATCGGGCCAGCGTGCTAAGCGCCATCCTGATGCTGGCAGCAATCGGATTGACCATGTCCGCGTTCGCCCAGAACGCCATCCTGGCCTTTGCCGGGCTATGCATGGCCGCCTGCATGCAGGCAGCCGTTCCCCTGTTCTACAGCTTCCCCTCGCAGCACTTTGCTGGCGCACGTGGGGCCGTTGCACTGGCGCTTGTGAACTCCGTCGGCAATATCGGCGGCTTCTTCGGCCCGTACATCCTGGGCGTGTTTCGCCAGACCTTCCACACTGACACAATTGGGCTGGTGTTCCTGGCGGGAACATTCGTCATCGCCGCGTGCCTGGCGTTGGGGCTTCCCAGACAACTCAGGTCGGCCGAAGCGCGAACCGGAGCACGCGCATGAGCGGCATCCTGGCCATCTGGAACGACTGCACTGCTGCGCATTTGGCAGCCTACGAGACCTGGTATCGGGAAGAACACCTGCCGGAACGGCTTGCGGTCCCCGGCTTCTTGACCGGCCGTCGATTTGAGGCGATACGCGCTTCGCGTCAGTTCCTGACCACCTACGAGGTGGCTGATCCTGACGTGCTGGGTTCGGCCGCCTATTGCGAACGACTCGCGCATCCGACCGCGCGCACCATCGCGATGATGCGAGATGGCTTTGCCAACGTGTCCCGTACGGTCTGCGAGCGACACGAGGTCCACGGCGCGATTCGCGGCAGTGTGGTGCTGACCGTTGCGCTGAACACAACCGATGCGTCCACGCAGTTGGGCAACGCCGCGGACAGGCTCGGAGCCGGGGCGGAACATACGCACTCCGAGATCTGGATTGCCGCGCAGCCCGCTACGGCTGAGATTTCGGCAGAAGAATCGCTGCGCGGCGGTGACCTGAAGATCAACGGCTGCCTGGCGCTGGAATATCTTCGCCCCGACGTGGCCGACCGCGTTGCGGATGCGCTGCACCAGCAGTTCCCCGAGGCCGTCATCGGCACCTATCGGCTGCTTTGCTCACTGAACCAGGAGGACTTGTGATGCGGATTTTGCTGATCCAGGGCGCCAACATGGAGTCTCTCGGCTTTCGCCAGCCGGAACTTTATGGCACCACTACTGCGGTCGAACTGGACGAGATGCTGCGCTCAGACGCCGCAGCGCTCGGAATGCAACTCGACATTCTCTACACCAACATCGAAGGCGAAGCCATCGGCGCCATCTATCGGGCCGCACGCGACCAAATCGACGGCCTGGTCATGAATCCGGCAGGATTTCTCTATGCGGGCCTTGCCCTGCGTGATTGCCTGAAGGCAGTGCCACTGCCCTGCATCGAAGTGCATATGACCAATATCGACGCCCGGGGCATGCACTCTGTCACCGCTTCGGAAAGCGCCGGCATGGTGACAGGCCTTGGTGTCGATTCCTACCGGCTGGCGTTGATTGCCATCCAGAAAGTCATCAACAAGAGGAACAAACATGCTTGAAGCAACACCAAGGACAGCGCTCGTAACCGGAGCGGCCGTTGGCATTGGCCATGCCATTGCTGAACGCTTCGAGAGGGACGGCTGGACCGTCTACCGTTTTGACCGCACACTGGAGGATAGCGCGCGGGCCGTGCGCGGCGATGTCCGCTCCGAAGCGGACTGGAAAAGGCTGGCAGATCGTATCGGTAGCGAAGCCGGGCAGCTCGACGTGCTGGTGAACAACGCCGGCATCCTGCGCGAGGCGCCGTTGGAGGACACCAGCCTGGCGGTCTGGGATGAAGTCATCGGCGTCAACCTGACCGGCGCCTTCCTTGGTTGCCGGAGCATGCGGGCGCTGCTGAAGCGCGGCGATTCGCCGTGCATCCTGAATGTGGCCTCCATTGACGCGCTGCGCGGCAGCCTGCGTCACAGCGCCTACGCCGCCAGCAAGGGCGGCGTGGATTCCCTGACCCGCGCCCTGGCGCTGGCGCTGGAACTAGCCAACGATGGCATTCGCGTCAACGCAATCTGCCCCGGCACCGTCGATACCCCGATGTTCCGTAGCATTCACGGCAATACCGCCGATCGGGCACAAGAGCGGCTGGCGTTGCATCCCCTGAAACGGATTTCGACGGCAGAAGACCAGGCTGCTGCGGCTGCGTTCCTGTGCAGCGGGGAAGCCGCTTTCATCACCGGCGCATCGCTGAGCGTCGACGGCGGCCGCGCCATTCGATAACCGGAACATGAGACCATGACGCAACCAAGGAAGACCGCATTGATTGCCGGCGCCACCGGCGTTGTCGGACGGAGCCTGCTGCGGCTGCTGGCCGACGACCCGGCATGGGACGTGATCGCCGTGTCGCGACGCGAGCCGGATATCACCGGCGAGTACCGTCATATCCCGGCCGATCTGCTCGACGCCGCCGATGCGAGGACCAAGCTCGGAGGCTTGACGGAGGTTACGCATATCTTCTTCTCGGCCTACATCGAGAAGGCCGGCTGGGCCGAAATGGTGGCGCCGAACATGGCGTTGCTCGCGAACCTGATGGATGCCGTCGAGCCGGTGGCGACTGGGCTGCAGCACGTCAACCTGATGCACGGCACCAAGTGGTACGGCAACCATCTCGGACCATTCAAGACTCCCGCGAAGGAGACAGACCCGGGTCACATGCCACCCAACTTCTACTATGACCAGCAGGCGTTTATCGCGCATCGCCAGCAAGGCAAGGGGTGGACATGGTCCGCAGCACGTCCGCACGGGATCTGCGGCTTCGCCATCGGCAACCCGATGAATCTCGTCATGGTCCTGGCGGTGTATGCCACCCTTTCCAAGGCACTAGGGCTACCGTTGCGCCATCCGGGATCCGAGGGCAACGCGCGCGCGCTGTACAACGTGACCGACAGTGGGTTGCTGGCACGCGCCTGCTTGTGGATGGCGACCGATCCGGCAGCCGCCAACGAGCCGTTCAACGTTACGAATGGCGACATCTTCCGCTGGCGCAACTTGTGGCCCGCCATCGCGCGGTACTTCGACATGGAGACAGCTCCGGCCCAGAAAATCGATCTGGTGCAGATGATGGCCGACAAGGGGCCGCTGTGGGAACAGCTGGTCAGGGAGCATAATCTCCGGCCGATCCCGTACGAGCAACTGGTGGGCTGGAAGTACGGAAACTTCGTCTTCACCCCCGAGTTCGACGTCATCTCGTCCACGACCAAGGCCCGCCAGCACGGCTTTAGCGAGGTCATAGACTCGGAGGGCATGTTCCTGCGCCAGTTCGACGAACTGCGCGCGAACCGGATCATTCCCTAGGATCAGCTGCGGGTTGCGCCGCCGGCTCGCGCCTCTGGTTAGCGCGGTGCCGGCTCCTCACCTTTGGCTTCCTCGAGCATGCTCAGGCGCTTGTAGAGGTATGAGCGCGAGATCCCGAGTTCTTCGGCGACACGCTTCTTGTTACCGCCGGTACGCCGCATCGCTTCTACAATCAGCTCCGATTCCAGCCGTTCCTTCGCTTCACGGATGTCGGGCTGTCGAGGCTTCCCCGCGCCGGCTACCGGGGCGCCGCTCTGGCGCCACGCCAGCGCCTGCTCCGCGCCTTCCATGCTGCCGAAGTCGGCGACCGACAACACCGGGCCGTCGCAGAAGATTGCCGCGCGCTCGATTGCATGCTGCAACTGCCGGATATTGCCCGGCCAGGCGCGCGACTGGAGAAAGCGGATCGCGGATTCGGCAATCGACTTCTTCGGCGCGCCGTGCCGGAGCGCAAAGGCCTCCAGAAACGTTTCGGCCAGTTCTGGGATGTCCTCAAGGCGGTCGCGCAATGCCGGCAGCCGCAGCGTCACCGCGCTGATGCGATAGAACAGGTCCAGCCGGAAGCTCGAGTTGGCGATCATCGCCTTGAAGTCCCGATTGCTCGCCGATATCAGGCGGAAATCCGAATGCCGGGCGCGATCGCCCCCGACACGCTCGAACTGCCCATCCTGCAGCACACGCAGCAGCTTGACCTGCATGTCGATCGGCATGTCGCCGATTTCGTCGAGAAACAGCGTGCCGGTATCGGCTGCCTCGAACTTGCCCTTGCGGCCTTTGCGGTCCGCGCCGGTGAAGGCCCCCGGCTCATAGCCAAACAGTTCGCTCTCGACCAGGTTGGGCGGCATTGCCGCCGAGTTCACAAGCACCAATGGCTTGTCGCTGCGTGGGCTCAGCATATGGATCGCGTGCGCCACCATTTCCTTGCCGGTCCCGCTCTCGCCCGCCAGCAACACCGGTACATCCAATGGCGCCACGCGCAGAATGTTCTCTTTCAGCCGCCGCACTGCATCGCTGCTACCCACGATCTGATCCAGGCCATAGCTTCGGTTGCGAATGCCGGACAATTCCCTGCGATAGAAATCGAGTTCCTGCTTGACCTTGGCAAGCTCCACGGTGAGTTCGCGAATCGCCTCCGGCCCCTTGAACATCACTTGCCCAATGGCCGCCACGACGCGCTTGTTGCGATCGAAGATCGGCAGGCGCGACACCACACGCGTCACGCCATGCATCTCCTGCAGCTGGGCCACCTGCCCCTTGCCGGTTGCCACCACCTCCTGCAGCTTCGTGTTCTCGATCACCGATGTCACGTGCCGACCGATCGCCTCGCCATGCTTAAGGCCGAAGAACTTCTCGTGCACCGGGCTCATGTACGTGATGCGCGCCGACGTATCGACCACCACCATGGCCTTGTAGGGATCGGTAATGAAATGCCTCAGGATGTCCGGTGCTGCCTCCACGCTCGCCAGGAATTCGCTCAGTTCGTCGCCCTCCTGCACGGCGAAGATCAGGAAGCACACCGAATCGCGCGTCGGAATGGCCGCTACCGTCAGCGGGCGCTCCAGGTCGGCCATGGCCGACATCCGTTTGAGCGGCACGCGGTCGCGGTTCTGCCAGAGCCGGCCCAGCGACCTAGCAACCAGCGAATCCCTGCCGAGTCCGCTGGCGAATGTTGTGTTGCCCTCGGCATCGAGTACGAGGACTCCCTCTGATTCACGTTTCATGTCTCCACCACGCTTGGTCTGTTATATGGCACGTTGTGTCTTCGGCGACTACACAATTGCCTTCTCGATGATAGGCAAGAACACTAGGAAGACAGTTTCATTCTAAGCAGTTTTCCCTGGTTCGCCGGTATCCGATCCGCCTGCAAAGGCCGCAAACGCAGGCAGCGCCTATGTTTCCAGACAACTCCTCGTTCTGACGCAAATTTTGCGCCATGCGCTGGCACACCCTTTGCAGTATGTCGGTCACTTACCTAGATCCGACCCGAAATGGACACTCTGAAGACACTTCCGTTCCAGAAGCCCGGTGCAGGCCTTTCCTGCCTGCGGGGTATCCGCGTGCTCGACTTCACCACCTCGGTGGCCGGCCCTTACGGCACGCTTTTGCTTGCCGATCTTGGCGCGGAGGTGCTCAAGGTGGAAAAGCGCCATGGCGGCGACGACACGCGCAGCTGGGGGCCGCCGTTCCTGGACGGTGAGTCACTGTGGTTCCTGAGCATGAACCGCAACAAGCAGAGCATGACCATCGACCTGACTCGCCCGGAGGGCCGGCGGGTGGCGCATGAACTGGTGCGCAATACCGACGTCGTCGTCCTCAACACCGCGCAGCATGTGCAGGAAAAGCTCGGCCTCGACTATGCGACGCTCAAGGCCATCAATGGCAGGCTAATCCATGTCTCCGTGACCGGGTTCGGGCTCAAGGGCGAACGCGCTGACCTGCCATGCTACGACCTGATCGCTGAGGGCTACTCCGGGGTCATGCACCTGACCGGCGAGGCGGATGGCCCGCCCCAGAAGGTTGGCACCCCGGCCGCCGACCTGCTGTCCGGCCAAGATATCGCCATGGCCACCCTGGCCGCGCTGTTCGAACGGGAACGCACGGGCGCCGGTAAACAGATCGATGTGTCGATGGTGGCGACCATGGCGCGGTTCATGGCGCCGCGGATCGTGCCCTATCTGGGCTCCGGCGAGGCACCGAACCGCTCGGGGGGGACCGATTCCGTGATCGCCATCTATCAGGTCTTCGATACCGCGGATTTCCCTATCACGCTGGGACTCGGCAACGACGTCATCTGGCAGCGCTTCTGGACGGCGGTCGGGCAGCCGGACTACGCGCGGCAACCGGGATTCGAGACCAACGCGCGCCGCCGCGAAGCGCGCCAGGCGATTGTGCAGACCATTGCCAAACTCCTTGCGACGCAACCACGCCAGCACTGGCTTGCGCTGTTTGCCAAGCACCGCATCCCGTCCGGACCCATCAACAGCATTGACCGACTGGCCGACGACGTCCCGCTGCGCGAGAGCGGCATGTTTTTCGCGACCCAGGGCGTTGCTGGCCTGGTGCCGCAGGTTGGCCTGGGAATTCGCTTCGACGGCGCCAGTGCCGTGCTTCGCAACCCGCCGCCGGCGCTGGGCGAGGACACGGAGCGCATTCTTAGGGAAGAACTTTCCATGTCCGCGACGTGCATCGCGGGCCTCATCGACTCAGAAATCGTCTAAACAGGAGACACGATGTCCTATACCGAAATTCTCTACAAGGAAGACGGCCCCATCGGCACGATCACGCTGAACCGTCCCCATGACGGCAACATGTTCACCGAGACCATGTGCCATGAGATCCGCGACTGCATCAACGCGATCCGCCGCGAAACCCGCACCCGCGTCATCGTGATTACCGGCGCGGGCGACAAGTTCTTCTGTACTGGCGGCCGCAAGGACGGGATGCAGGACACCACGCTATACGCCGGCGTGCTGCCGACGCTGGAATTGTACGAGAGCATCGACCGTCTGCAAAAGCCCGTCATCGCCTCGGTGAACGGTTTTGCCGTCGGCGGCGGCAACGTGCTGCAGGTGGTGTGCGACCTCACCATTGCCAAGGAGTCGGCCATCTTCCGCCAGGTGGGTCCGATGGTCGGCAGCTTCGATGCAGGCTATGGCACCTGGTACCTTGAAGACCTGGTGGGAAAGAAGCGCGCCAAGGATATCTGGTACCGTAATCCCAAGATCACGGCACGCGAGGCGCTGGACATCGGCCTGATCAATCGCGTGGTCCCGGATGAGCAGCTGGCCGAGGCCACGCGCGAGTATGCGCTGGAGGTAGCCGAGCGCGGCGCGTTTGCGCTCGCTTCGCTGAAGAGCGCCTTTAACGCGCGCCATGGCGGTGTCAGCGGGCTGTCCCGCATGGCGCATGACCTGCTGCTGCGCGGCTATCTCGATACCAGCGAACACGACGAGCTGGCTGCGGCGTTTGCCGAACGCCGCAAGCCCGATGCTTCCAAATTTGGTCATTGATGCCCGGGTGAAGATCATGCAAAACATCCTGACGCTGCACAATCCGCAAAACGCGCGGGACTATTACCTGTCGGGAATCTGGCAGCAGGAGACGCTCTACACGCTGGCCCGGCGCCATTCGCGGGAACGGCCCACGTCGGCCGCCCTGCGCGACGCCGATGTCCGGCTGACCTGGCGCGAAGTGGTCGACTGGGTCGACAGCGTAGCGGAGGCGCTCCACAGGCAAGGCCTGAAGCCGGGCGACCGCATCGGCATATGGCTGCCTAACATCGTGCAGGCCACCATCGTGTTCCTGGCCTGCTCACGCAATGGCTATGTCTGCTGCCCCTCGCTGCACCAGAACTACACTGTCGACGAGATCTGCACGCTGCTTAACCGCATTCAGTGCCGCGCCCTGTTCGCGATGCCTGGCTACGGCGCCGATTCGGATCGCAACTCGATCTTCGGGCGTGCCGCCGACATTCCGACGCTCGCCGCCATGTTTGCCATGCCCGGCCAGGCAAATGGCGACCTGACCCTGCCCCCCGACGCTCATCCGTTTCCCGACCGCCTGCCGCCGGCGGCATTGTCGACACCGGACCTGAACCCGGACAAGATCGTCTACCTGGCCTTTACGTCCGGCACCACCGGCCTGCCCAAGGGCGTGATGCACAGCGACAACACGCTGCTGGCCAATGGCCGCGCACTAGTCGACGACTGGGGACATTCGGCCAATACCACGGTGCTGACGCTGAGCCCGATGAGCCACCATATCGCCACCGTGGCCCTGGAACAGGTGCTGGTGGCGGGCGCGGAGCTGGTCATGACCAACCTGCGTGCCGGCAAGCACGCCCTGGACTGGATCATGGAAACAGGTGCCACCTATGTAATGGGAGTGCCGACGCACGCCATGGACATCCTGCAGGCCGTGCGCGAACGCAACCTGACCTCGCTTGGCGAAGTCCGTACGTTCTACATGGCGGGCGCGGCCATCCCGCGTGATGTGGCGCAGAAGTTCCTGACGCTCGGCGTCACGCCGCAGAACGTCTACGGCATGACCGAGAACGGTTCGCACAACTACACCATCCCGTCCGACACCGCGGACACCATTGTGTCTACCTGCGGCCGCGCGTGCCGCGGGTATGAAGTCCGCCTGTGGAAGCAGGACAACTGGGACGTCGAGGCTGAAGTGGGCGAAATCGGCGAGATCGGCGGGCGCGGTGGCTTGCTGATGCTGGGCTACTTCAGCAATCAGGTTGCCACGGAAACGTCGTTCAACATCCATGGCTGGTTCATGAGCGGCGACCTCGGGATCATCGACGAGAATGGCTGCATCGTGATCGTGGGGCGCAAGAAGGACCTGATCATCCGCGGCGGCCACAACATTCATCCGGCACATATCGAAGAACTGGCCATGCGCCATCCCCTGGTCGAGCGCGCAGCCGCCTATCCCGTGCAGGACGAACGACTCGGCGAGAAAGTCTGCCTGTCGGTCGTGGTCCGCGCGGGCCAGACGCTGGAGCCGGCCGACATGCTGGCGCACCTGGCCGGCTGCGGCCTGTCCAAATACGACATGCCGGAGTACTTCCTTGGACTGGACCAGTTCCCGCTGACGCCAAGCGGCAAGATCCTGAAGCGCGACCTGGTCGAGATGACCATGCGCGGCGAACTGAAGCCGGTGCCGGTCCGCTACAACGCCCGCGCCACGGCAGGAGCATGACCATGTCGATCGATATCAGATTTGACGGTCCGTACGCGATCCTCACGCTCAACCGGCCCGAAGCTCTCAACGCCCTGCAGTTCACCATGATCGAAGCGTTGTCCTACACGCTTGATCAGGTGGCGGCCTCCAACGCCCGCGCGCTGATCGTGACCGGGGCAGGGCCGAAGGCGTTCTGCGCCGGCGCCGACATCAAGGAACTGATGGACCGCAACCTGATGCAGCAGCGCCAGGGCGCCCAGCTCGGCCAACGTACTTTCGACAAACTGGCCAAGCTCCCGATTCCGTCGGTCGCCGTATTGCACGGGTATGCCTTTGGCGGGGGGCTTGAGCTCGCCATGGCCTGTACTTTCCGTATTGCGACGGTCCAGGCCCGCATGGGCCTGCCGGAGATCAAGCTCGGCCTGATCCCGGGCTACGGCGGCACGCAGCGCTTGCCGCGCCTGGTTGGCGAGGGCCGGGCACTGGAGATGGTGATGTCCGGGCGCACGGTCGATGCGATCGAAGCCGAGCGCGTCGGGCTGGTCAATCGCGTGGTTGCCCACGGGGAGCCCGTCGAAGTGGGCAAGGCTTTCATGTCCGAGTTCATCGGCTATAGCCGTTGCGCCTCGCAGTTTGCGCGCGAAGCGGTGGTTCGCGGCATGGCGACCACGCTCGGGGCCGGGCTCGAGATCGAAGCGGATCTGTCCACGCTGGCTTATCAGACCAATGACGCCGTCGAGGGCATGCGCTCCTTTATCGAGAAACGCACACCGGAGTTCAAGGATGCCTGAATTCACACAAGGCGCCGTCATCGTGACCGGTGGCAGCCGGGGTATTGGTGCCTCCATTTCCGTGGAACTGGCACGCATCGGCCTGCACGTGGCCTGCGTTTCGCGTTCGGGCGAACTGCCTGACGCCGGCTCGCTCGATGTCGACGCACAAAAGCGGCTGGCGGCACTACGCTGCGATATCACCGATGCCGCTTCCGTCGCCACGGCGTTCGCCCAGGTGCCCGCACTGTTCGGCAAGCCGATCGTCGGCCTCGTCAACAACGCGGGCATCCACCTGCAGGGGCCGTCCGCATCGTTCCCGATCGCTGACTTCGAGCGCGTGATGCAGACCAACGCCTCCTCGGTCCTGCTGGCCAGCCAGATGGCCTACCCCTACCTGCGCGAGGCCGGCGCGGCGCTGATCGTCAACATCGGCTCGTTCTACGACAAGCTCGGCGTGCGCGGCAATGCCGCGTATTGCGCATCCAAGGCCGCCGTGGGGGCGATCTCGCGCTGCCTGGCCGTCGAATGGGCGCGCGACGGCATTCAGGTCGTCAATATCGCGCCGGGCTATATCGAGACCGACCTCAACCGTGGCGAACTGAACGAGGGCGCACTCCAGGCATTTCTCAAGAAGCGCATTCCGGTCGGAGGCCCCGGTCAGTCAGACGATATCGGACACCTTGCCGCCATGCTGTTCCGGCTGCCCGGGCGTTTCCTGACGGGTGAGACGCTTTATGTGGATGGCGGCCAGGGCATGGCGCTATAGCCACCGCCCAGCCGCTACACAGCCCCACCAACGGAGGAAGACATGAACATGCTGGACCGGATGGACGCTCGGCTGCCGCTGTCGTCCGAGGAACGCATGCTCCTCGACAGCGTCAAGGAGCTTTGCAACACCCAGATCGCGCCACGCGCGGCCGAGTACGACCGCAGCAGTGCGTTTCCGTGGGAGAACGTGAAAGCCATCAACGAGCTGGGCTTGAACGCGATGTTCATCCCCGACATCTATGGCGGCGCGCAGTTGTCCTTTATCAGCTACCTGGCTTGCGTGCGGGAGATTTCCAAGGCTTGCGCCTCTACCGGCATCGTCTGGGCGACGAACTTCCACGCCATCAAGCCTTTGATCGAGTACGGCAGCGAAGAACAGAAGAGCCGGCTGTTGCCACGCATCGCCGACGGTGGCCTCGCGTCGCTGGCCATCACCGAGCCCTCGGCGGGATCAGATGCGACCGGCATGCGCACCAGCTTTACCCCGGACGGCGGCGACATCGTCATCAACGGCGGCAAGACCTTCATTACCAACGGCGACGTGGCCGACCTGTACCTGGTGTTCGGCAAATGGTCCGAGATCAGCGATCCCAAGGCAGCCATCTCCGTGCTCATCCTGGAAAAGGGAACTGAGGGCCTGCGCGTCCTCGGCACCGAGCACAAGATGGGCACCCGCGCGTCCAGCACCGCCAGCCTGGCCTTCGATGGCTGCCGTGTGCCGCGCGCCAATCTGATTGGCGCACCCGGCGAGGGCCTGCAGATCCTGTTTGGCTCGCTGAACCGCTCACGCCCCAGCGTCGCGGCACATGCCCTGGGCATCGCGCGCGCGGCGTTCGAGGACGCGGTCGACTACATCAATGAGCGGCGCCAGTCCGGCAAGCGGATCCTCGAATTCCAGGGCATCCAGTTCATGCTGGCAGACCTGGCCACGGAGCTGGCCTTGTGCGAATCGTGGCTCTGGCGCGTGGGCGGGATGGTGGATGCCGGCGACCAGGATTTCGGCATCGAAGCCTCGATGCTCAAGCAGCGCGCCACCGATGCGGCCATGCGCATCACCACGGATGCCGTGCAACTGTTTGGCGGATATGGCTACTGCAACGACTACCGCGTCGAGCGGCTGATGCGCGACGCCAAGATTACCCAGATCTGGGAAGGAACCAACCAGGTACACCGCCAGCTGATCGGGCGCAGCTTCCTGAAGAAATAGGAGACGGACGTGACAACCATCAAAACCGTCGGCGTCGCGGGCGCCGGCACCATGGGCGCGGGCATCGCCATCGTTGCAGCCCGCGCGGGCTTCAAGACCATCGTATTCGATGCCCGGCAGGAGGCGCTGGACCGCGCCCGCGGCCAGACCGAAGCGTTCCTGAAGAAGTCCGAGCAGCGCGGCAAACTGCCCGCCGGCGCCGCTGCCGCGGCCATGTCTCGCTGGGAAGGCACCACCGCACTGAGCGACCTGGCAAGCAGCGACATCATCATCGAAGCCATCTTCGAGGACCTGACGGTCAAGCATCAGCTGTTCGGCCAGCTCCATGAGGTCTGCCCGCCGGAAACGATCTTCGCGTCGAATACGTCCACGATCTCGATCACCGAGATCGCCGGTGGTTCCGGCCGGCCGGACCGCTTCGTTGGCATGCATTTCTGCCTGCCTGCGCAGCTGATGAAGCTGATCGAGATGTCGCCAGGCCTGGCCACCTCGGAGGAGACCTTCAAGACAGCGTGGGCCTTTTCCGTGGCGATGGGGCAAAAGCCGGTGGCCACGCAGGATACGCCGGGATTCATCCTCAATTACTTCCTGATCCCGTTCAATAACGATGCGATCCGGCTGGTGGAACAGGGCGTCGCCGAGCCGGCCGACATCGACACCGCCATCAAGACCGCGCTCGGCTATCCGATGGGCCCGCTCGAGCTGCTGGACCTGGTCGGCATGGATACCCAGAAGCTGCTGTGCGAAGCGATGCACGGCCTGACCCACGAGCCGCGCGCCGCCTGCCCGCCACTGGTGCGCCGCATGATCGCTGCGAAGCGCCTGGGCAAAAAGACCGGCAAGGGCTTCCACACCTACGGCGACACCAAGATGTTTGGAGCCTGATATGCGCTACGAAATCGTAAAAACCGGCGAGAGCCGTTCCTTTCCCACTTTCCACCCGTTCCTCGAACAAGCCGCACCACATGGCGAAGGGCTGTTCTACCTGGGCACGGGCGCCGGAAGCGCATTCGGCAATGGCGAAGGCCACGAATCGCGCACGTTCGTCGCCATTGAACTGGATACCGATTGCCTGGGTTCCCATACGGGCGAGCACCGCGGGGAAGAAGGCTCCAATGTGGTTGGATTCGCCCGCTTCCGGCTGGGCGACGCCGGCCCGAGCCCACTGGTAGAGCTCGTCAGGCAACCGGGCACGCACCCTGCGGCGATCGAAGCCGCCAGGGCGGTGTTCCAGGCGGCAGGGCTGGTTGTCGCGGTATGCAACGACTTTCCCGGCCGCATCGTCGACAGGCTGATCCGCCCGTACTTCAACGCGGCGTTGCGCCGCCTGGATGAGAAGCTGGCCAGCGCCGATGACCTGGACAAGACCTTGTGTCTGGGCCTCGGCTACCCGGAGGGCCCGATCTCGCTGCTGGAACGCACCGGCCTGGCGCACCATTTCCGCGTCACCCGGGCGCTGCACGAAGCCCTCGGCCAGGAGCCTTACGCGCCGGCACGGCGCGCGCGCGTCGCCGCCGAGCGTGAAGAACGGGCAAAGCGAGGCTTGTCATGAGTCAACCGCTGACCGGTGTGAAGGTGCTGGACTTCAGCACCCTGCTGCCCGGACCGCTGTGCTCGCTACTGCTGGCGGAGGCGGGCGCCGAAGTCATCAAGTTCGAACGCCCTGGCCAGGGCGACGAAATGCGCTCGTACGAGCCGAAGGTCGATGACGACAGCGCGAACTTCGTGCTGCTCAACCGCGGCAAGCTGTCCGTTGCCATCGACCTGAAGTCGCCGGAGGCGCTGAGCCAGCTGCTGCCCCTGATCCGGGAGGCCGATGTCCTGATCGAGCAATTCCGTCCCGGCGTCATGGATCGCCTGGGCCTGGGCTACGCCGCGTTGGCTGAAGTCAACCCGCGACTGGTCTACTGCTCGATCACCGGCTTCGGCCAGCACGGTCCGCGCGCGTCGGAAGCCGCGCACGACCTGAACTACGTGGCGGCATCCGGCATGCTGTCGCTGACGGCGGGCAACGATGGCGCGCCGGTCCTGCCGCCTGCCCTCATCGCCGACATCGCCGGCGGCACCTATCCGGCGATGATCAATATCCTGCTCGCATTGCGTCAACGCGACCAGACCGGCAGGGGTGTTCACCTGGACGTGGCCATGGCCGACAACCTCTTTACGTTCCAGTACTGGGGGCTCGGCAATGGCGCGCTGGGAGACTGGCCCGCACCGGCATCCGGGCTGGTCACGGGTGGCACGCCGCGCTACCAGGTCTACCGTACCGCGGATGGGGCCTTCCTGGCCGCGGCGCCGCTGGAAGACAAGTTCTGGGACAACTTCGTCGCGCTGGTCGGGCAGGATGCCAACGCGCTGGCGAAGATGTCACCACACCGGGCCATCGAGGCCGTGGCGGCCGCCATTGCCCTGCATCCGGTTGCCTATTGGGAAGACCGCTTCGCCGGACAGGATGTCTGCACAAGCCGTGTGGTCAGTCTGGAAGAAGCCCGGCACGAGCCGCATTTCCAGGCGCGCGGCCTGTTCGACCGCTCCGTCACCACCGCGGCGGGCGGGACCCTGCCGGCCTTGCCGGTGCCCGTTGATGCCGCATTTCGCCGCCCGGATCGCTCGGCCGCCTCCCCGGCCCTGGGCGCGCACAACCAACTTCTGAATCGTTGAGGTCCAGCCGAGATGAAAGCTATCGTCATTCAGGAATTCAATGCACCAGATGCCGTGACCGTCGGCGACCTTCCCGACCCGCAGGTTGGTGACAGCGACGTGCTGGTCGAAGTCCGCGCCGCCGCGGTCAATTACCCCGACGTCCTGGTGGTGCAGGGCAAGTATCAGATCCTGCCGCAACGCCCATTCGCACCGGGCAAGGATGCCGCCGGCGTGGTACGCGCGGTCGGTGCCAATGTCACCCACGTCCAGCCAGGCGACCGCGTAGTGGCGCAACTGGAATACGGCGCGTTCGCTGAGCTCGTCAGCGTGCCTGCCGATTCCTGCTTCCGTATCCCGGATGCCATGCCGTTCGAAGACGCGGCCGCCATGGGCCTCGTCTATCAGACCGCCTACTTTGCCCTGGTGGAGCGTGGCGGATTCCGTGCCGGCGAAACCGTGCTTGTCACCGGCGCTGCCGGCGGCGTCGGCTCGGCGGCCATCCAGATCGTCAAGGGTCTCGGTGGCATCGCGCTCGCCGGCGTCAGCGGCGCTGAACACGCGCAGGCGGCACGGCAACTGGGCGCCGATGCGGTGATCGATCTGTCCGCCCCCGACCTGCGCGAATCGCTGCGCGACCAGGTGCGCAATGCCACCGCGGGCCACGGCGCCGATGTGGTGCTCGACACGCTCGGCGGCGATGTCTTCGATGCCGCGCTGCGAGCGATCGCCTGGTGCGGGCGCGCCGTGGTCATCGGCTTCGCGGCAGGCCGCATTCCCGAGATCAAGGCAAACTATCTGCTGGTCAAGAACATCGCCGTCAGCGGCCTGCAATGGAGCGACTATCGCGTTCGCCAGCCGGAAAAGGTGCTGGCCGTGCAGCAGGAAATCTTCCGCCTGTATCAGCAAGGTGCGCTCAAGCCAAAGATCGCCGGCGCCCTGCCCCTCGCGCGTGCCGGTGAAGCGCTGGCGCGGCTGGCCTCGGGACAGGTATCCGGCAAGTATGTGCTGACACTGCACTGAGCTTGCCAGACCGGCCCCGGGCGCATGCCATGCCCGTCTGCAGCCGTGGGACGTCCCACGGCTGTCGTGCTATTTGCGACGCCCCCCTCTTTCCCGCTCTCCGGAACATCATGAACACAACCTTTTCCTCAATTGCCAGCATCGACACGCTGGGTGTCGTCGGCACCGGCGCCATGGGCCGCGGCATCGCGCAGATCGCCGCCCAGGCCGGCCTGACCGTCAACCTGTATGACACCAACCCCCAGGCCGTGGCTGCAGCCCGCCAGTACCTGCAGGACACGCTGGCCAAGCTCGCCGACAAGGGCAAGATCAGCGCGGCCGACGCCGAGGCCACGCTGGCCCGCGTGAAGCCGTGTGGCGCGCTGGAAGACCTGGCCGGCTGCGATATGGTGCTGGAAGCCATCGTCGAGAAGCTCGAGGTCAAGCGCGACCTGATCGCCAAGCTGGAAGCGGTGCTGCGTGAAGATGCCGTCATCGCCTCGAACACGTCCTCGCTGTCGATCACCGCGATCGCGGTGGGCGCAAAGCAGCCGGGCCGAATCGCCGGCTATCACTTCTTCAATCCGGTCCCGTTGATGAAGGTCGTGGAAGTGATCGACGGCCTGTCGGGCAACCCGGCCGTGGGCGATGCGCTGATGGCGCTGTCGCGCCGCATGGGCCATACGCCGGTGCGCTGCAAGGACATGCCCGGCTTTATCGTCAACCATGCCGGCCGCGGCATGAACATCGAAGGCCTCAAGGTGGCGCAGGAAGGCGTGGCCGAGTTTGCCGATATCGACAACATCATGCGCGAGCAGGCTGGCTTCCGCATGGGCCCGTTCGAGCTGATGGACCTGACCGGGTTGGACGTGTCGCACCCGGTGATGGAGTCGATCTACAACCAGTTCTACCAGGAGCCGCGCTACCGCCCGTCGCCGATCACGGCGGTCCGCTCGGTTGGTGGCCTGATCGGCCGCAAAGCCGGGGCCGGTTTCTATCGCTACGCCGATGGCCAGAAGCAGGTGCCTGCCGCTGCCGCAGTACCGGCCGCGCGCCCGTCCAGCGTGTGGGTGAGCCACGCGAGCGAGCGCGGCCACGCGATGGTGACCAAGCTGCTGGGCGCGCTGGGTGTCACGCCTGAAGCCGGCAACCGGCCGTCAGCCGAAGCCCTGATTATCGTCACGCCGCTGGGCCTGGATGCCACCACCGCCGCGCTGCAACAGGGTCTGGACCCGGCCCGCACCGTCGCCATCGACACGCTGCTGCCGCTCGAAGCCACCAAGCGCCGCACGCTGATGACCACGCCGGCCACCACCGCCGCGGCCCGCGACGCCGCGCACGGCCTGTTCGGCAGCGATGGCGTGCCCGTCACGATGATCCGCGACTCGGCCGGCTTCGTGGCCCAGCGCGTGCTCTGCTGCATCATCAATTTCGCCAGCGATATCGCCCAGCAGCGCATTGCGACGCCCTCGGACATCGACCTCGCCGTGAACCTGGGCCTGGGCTACCCCAAGGGCCCGCTGGCGCTCGGCGACGCGGTCGGCCCGCAACTGGTGCTGGAAACGCTGCGCAACATGGAAGCGCTGACCGGCGACATGCGCTATCGCCCAAGCCCGTGGCTGTGGCGCCGCGCCGGCCTCTGCCTGTCACTGCTGGCAGGCGAAGCCTGATAGGCCGTCCTGCCAGCGATGACCGGGATGACCGAAGTCAATGCAGTGCCGCCGGAGGTCACGCCCCGTTCGCTCATCCTGCAATCGCCAGCGTATGCGCGTGTCCAGCTGCGCGGCCTGCGCTTCCCGTTCCCCGTAGTTGCAGAGGTCATCAAGGGCGATTGTGAATTGCTCGTGCCGGGTCAGATGCGGGCAAGCCACGACGGCGCGTGGCACACGATCCGGCCACTCGAGTCCCCGCGACTTTTGCTGGCGGAGCGCGCCCGCGTGGCGTTCCGCCAGCTGCCGCCGTCGGGCCGGCAGGCGGAGGCAGGAGAGCGGCGGCACAAGCCGATCGCGAGCACGCTGGCCCTGGCGGTATTCCGGGCACCGCAAAGGCCGTGGCGGCTCGCGTCGGCATCGCAGGAACTCCGCATCGATTGCCCGGGACGACTGTCCCGATCATTGATGAGTGAAGGCGAAAGCTTTGTCGACCTGGTGGCAACGCAGCGCCTGATGCGCGCGCTGTTTGACCTGGCTGGCACTGGCGGGCAAGCCGCAAGGGCCGGATGCTATGGCTTCCCGGATCGCGCTCGCCTTGAAGATGCGATCTATGATCGCTTCGGGGTGAACTCTGCGCTGCTGCAGCGTCTGCTGGACAGCCGCTGGCAAAGTTGACTCCCCCTGCCAGCGGCGTCTGGTAGCGATGACCTGGCGGCCAACCGCCGTGCCGCCGGTCAGCGCGCCGAAGGGATCCGGCCAATTACCGCGCCCACCAGCCCCTTCCGGAACAGCAGAACGCACACGATAAAGATGACGCCCGTCACGAGCGTGACGGACTCGCCAAGCGACGCGAACCATCCGATCCCGGTGATACCGGCCAGCCCGGCACCGATCTCGCCGAGCTTGTTCTCCAGGATCAGGATCACGAGCGCACCGACGACCGGCCCGCTCCGGGTCCCCATGCCGCCCACCAGTGTCATCAGGATCACCGCCCCCGACATGGCCCAATGGACGTCGGCCAGCGTCGCGAAGCCGAGTACCAGCGCCTTCATCGCTCCTGCGAGCCCCGCCAGCGCGGCGGAAAGCACGAAAGCCATCAGCTTGAAGCGAACCGTACTGTAGCCCAGCGAGATGGCGCGATTCTCGTTCTCCTTGACCGCCTGGAGGAGCTGGCCGAAGGGGGAGCTGACAATGCGCGCAATCAGGCCCATCGCCGCGACAAAGATGGCAACCACGACATAGTAGAAAGCCACGTCAGAGGACAGGTCGATCACCCCGAACAGCGCGCCGCGCGGAACCCCCTGCAAGCCGTCCTCGCCGCCGGTCTGCGGAGTCTGCAGGCAAATGAAGAAGAACATCTGGGCCAGCGCGAGCGTGATCATCGAGAAGTAGATGCCCTGGCGGCGGATCGCCAGCACGCCCATCAGAAATCCGATCGCGACGGCAGTTGCCACGCCGATCAGCAGGCTGACCTCCGTCGTGACATGCCAGGTCTTGATGGCATACCCCGCCATGTAGCCGGCGCCACCGAACAAGGCAGCATGGCCGAACGACAGCAGGCCCGTGTAGCCGAGCAGCAGGTTGAAGGCCGCGGCAAACAGCGCGAAGCACAGGATCTTCATCACGAAGACCGGATAGACACCAAGTTGCGGCGCCAGCAGCAACAGCGCAACCAGCCCGATGGCCACGTAGGCCGATGCCCGGCTATGCCACGGCGCGCGCGCACCACCGGCCGCGGTCAGCGTTGAAGGGAGAGAGAATTCGGTCATCATTTTTCCTTGCCAAACAACCCTGCCGGACGAAGCAGCAGGACAATCACCATCACCACGAACACCACCGTCGATGACGCCTCGGGGTAGACCACCTTGGTCAGGCCCTCGATCACGCCCAGACCCAGGCCGGTGACGATGGCGCCGAGGATCGAGCCCATGCCACCGATCACCACCACGGCAAAGACCACGATGATCAGGTTCTGGCCCATCAGCGGCGAGATCTGGATCACCGGCGCGGCCAGCACCCCGGCGAACGCGGCCAATGCCACGCCGAAGCCGTAGGTCAGGGTGACCATCAGCGGCACATTGACGCCGAACGCCTCGACCACCTTGGGGTTCTCGGTACCCGCGCGCAGGTAGGCGCCGAGCTTGGTCTTCTCGATGATGAACCAAGTGCCCAGGCAAACCGTGATCGACGCCATCACGACCCAGGCCCGATAGTTGGGCAGGTGCATGAAGCCCACGTCGGTGGCGCCCTGCAGCAGCTCCGGCGCCGAGTAGGGCAGGCCCGAGACGCCGTAGATCGACCGGAACACGCCTTCGATCACCAGCGTGATCCCCAGCGTGAGCAGCAGCCCGTAGATATGGTCGAGCTTGTAGATCCAGCGCAGCATCGTCTTTTCGATCAGCACGCCCAACAGGCCGATGACCAGCGGTGACAACAGCAGCATTACCCAGTAGCTGAGCCCTGCGTACTCCATGCCGGCCCACGCCAGCAGGGCGCCCAGCATGAACAGCGCGCCATGTGCAAAGTTGATGACGTTGAGCAATCCAAAGATCACCGCCAGCCCCAGGCTCAGCATCGCGTAGAACGCACCATTCACGAGCCCGAGCAGTAACTGCGACAGCAGCGCGGGCAAGGGAATTCCAAGATCAAGATTCATTGCGGTCCCCCGTTCCGTTACACGCCGAGCAGCTCGTTGAGCACCGGCATCTTGGCTTGCAGTTCGCCGGCGGCAAAGCGCTCGACGATTGCGCCGTGCTCCATCAGGTAGAAGCGGTCGGCCAGCGGCGCGGCGAAGCGGAAGTTCTGCTCCACCATCACCACCGTGTAGCCCTTCTGCTTGAGCATCAGGATCATGCGTGCCAGCGCCTGCACGATCACGGGTGCCAGCCCCTCGGAGATCTCGTCGAGCAGCAGCAGGTTTGCCCCCGTCCGCAGGATCCGCCCCACGGCCAGCATCTGCTGTTCACCGCCGGACAGGCGCGTGCCCTGGCTCTGGCGGCGCTCCTTCAGGTTCGGGAACATGTCGTAAATCTCGGCCTTGCTCATGCCGTTTTCCCCATTGGCGCCCTTTAGTACCGGAGGTAGCAGCAGGTTCTCTTCGCAGGACAGGCTGGAGAAGATCGCGCGCTCTTCCGGGCAGTAGCCAATGCCGTAGTGCGCAATCTTGTGCGTCGGAAAGCCAACGGTTTCATGACCGTTGACTTTGATCGAGCCCTTGCGCGCGCCGGTCAGCCCCATGATCGCGCGCAGCGTGGTGGTGCGGCCGGCGCCATTGCGGCCCAGCAGCGTGACCACTTCGCCGCGGTTCACGGTCAGGTCGACACCGTGCAGAATGTGCGATTCACCGTACCAGGCATGCAGGTCCCGGATCTCCAGGGCGGGTGTTTTGTCGTTTGCCATTTCCGCTTCCCTCTCAGTGCACACCCTGTAGTGCGGCGTCGGCCGTGCCCATGTACGCTTCCATGACGCGTGGATCCTTCGAGACCTCGGCGTACGGGCCTTCGGCCAGGATCGCACCGCGTTGCAGCACGGTGATCTTGTCGGCAATCGACGACACGACATTCATGTTGTGCTCGACCATCAGGATCGTGCGGCCTGCAGAGACCTGCTTGATCAGCTGCGTCACGCGGTCCACGTCTTCGTGGCCCATGCCCTGCGTCGGCTCGTCGAGCAGCATCAGTTCAGGCTCCATCGCGAGGGTGGTGGCAATTTCCAGCGCGCGCTTGCGACCGTAAGACAGGTTGACCGTGACCGCCTCGGCAAATTCGGCCAGCCCGACCTGTTCGAGCAACTCCATCGCGCGGGAATTGAGCACGTCGAGCGAACGAGCACCGCGCCAGAACTGGAAGGCGGAGCCCAGTTGACGCTGTAGGCCAATGCGCACGTTCTTGCGCACGGTCAGGTGCGGGAACACGGCCGATATCTGGAACGAGCGGATCACGCCACGCCGCGCAATCTGCGCCGGCTTTTCGCGCGTGATGTCGATGCCGTTGAACAGGATGGTGCCGGCGGTCGGCTCCAGGAACTTGGTGAGCAGGTTAAAGCAGGTGGTCTTGCCCGCGCCGTTCGGCCCGATCAAGGCGTGGATCGAGCCGCGGCGTACATTCAGGTCGACTTCACTGACGGCAGTGAAGCCCCTGAATGACTTGGACAACCCCTGCGTCTGCAGAATGAAATCCGGCATAAGAGGTGGAAAGCCAGTCTGGAGAGAAAAGGAAGCGTCTTCCACACGGCCGGAGCAGCGCAGTGGCCGTGGAAAGACGCCTGGAGACAAGGACGTTGAAGCGTGGCCAGCTACCTGGCCGCTTCAGTTCCCGTGTGCGTCAGCCCTTGAGCGGGCAGGCGCTCTTTTCCAGGGGCTCGAAGGCCTTGTCCTTGGGGATGACCTTGCGGATCTTCAGCAAGTCCCATTCGCTCTTGGATTCGGACGGCATCTTGGCTTCAGCCAGGTACATGTCATGCGCCATCAGCCCGTTTGCCAGGATGCGGCCGTCCTTGGCAAAGAAGTCGTTGACCGGCGTCGCGCGCATCTTTGCCATGACCTTGTCGGCGTCCGCGCTGCCGGCCGCCTGCACCGCCTTCAGGTAATGCATCACCGCCGAATACATGCCGGCCTGCACCATCGTCGGCATCGTCTTGGTCTGCGCGAAGAACTTCTTGCCGAAGGCGCGGGTCTCGTCGTTGTAGTCCCAATAGAATGCCGTGGTGAACTGCAGCCCCTGCGCCGCCTTCAGGCCCATGCCTTTCAGGTCGCTATCGAAAATCAGCAGCGGCGCCACGACCTGCTTTCCACCCCCCAGTCCGAACTCCGAGGCCTGGCGCACCGCGTTCTGGGTATCGCGCCCCGCATTGGCCAATGCAATCACCTGCGCCTTCGACGCCTGCGCCTGCAGCAGGAACGATGCGAAGTCCGATGCCGAGAGCGGATGCCGGACCTTGCCGGTGACCTTGCCCCCTGACTGTTCCACTACGCTGACGGCATTCGACTCGAGCGAATGTCCAAACGCATAGTCGGCGGTGATGAAGAACCAGTTCTTCTTGCCTTCTTCCAGGATCGCGCGTGCCGTGCCGTTTGCCAGCGCGTACGTGTTGTAGACGTAGTGAATGCCGTAAGGCGAGCATTGCTTGCCCGTCAGCTCCGTGGTGGCGGAACCCGCAAAGATGGTGACCTTCTTCTTGCTCTCGCCAAGCTTCTGCAGCGCCAGCGCCGAGGCCGAGTCCGTGGACTCGATGATCATCTCCACATTGTTCCGGTCATACCACTCCCGGGCACGGGTGGAAGCGATATCGACCTTGTTCTGATAGTCGGCACTCAACACCTCGATGGGCCGGTCCAGAACCTTGCCGCCGAAATCCTGAGCCGCCATCTTGACGGCAGCAATGCCGCCAGGGCCGCCAATGCCGGAATAGACACCGGTCGTGTCTACCAGTGCGCCAATACGGAAGGGCTCGGCAGCGGAAGTCACCTGGCAGAACGCCGCCAGGGCGGCAAGAGCGCCGAAGCGCAGTGCGGGTGCTTGCATGGATGTCTCCAATCGTTCGTTATAGTGACGGACAGCGTTTTCCTCACGACATTCACTGTCCATACCCGTATATCTGCAACTTCAGTGCCAGCTCCAAAAAGCGGCCATTTTGGCGATAATCCAGGCTTTGGAGGGTGTCTTCGACCCGGTGCTGAGTACATTCGTGCCTGCGAACATGTCTTCGCCGAAGACAGTCGGGAAGGCTCCAAGCTCCCGGGTGCAACACCGTCAAAACTGGTCGGCAGTGGCCATAGCGAGGACGCTGCCGGCGCCGGCCAGCACGCGACCCCGGTAGACGGGTGCCTGGACCAGTATGTGCTCGGCAAGAAATGTGCGGTGGCCGCCTTCGCCGCCATGAACGCCGGCCGCTCCCCGGCCGCGGCTGTTCGTTCCGCAGCGAGCAGTGCTCGCCCCAACTGCCACCCGGCGACCAGTTCGCCCGCTAGCATCAGATAGGGGGTAATCGAATGGAAGGGACTTCCCCGTCCCGAGGTGATCGGCCTGCTGGCCACGCTCTTTGTCGTGGTGCGCTGTGCGATAGCGGACAACTTCATCCCAACGTTCAGACCGTAGCCTGTAGCGCGGTCGCATACACCCACTCCACTATCGCGCCGTTCGGCGGCAACCTTCGCGTGCGGCTCGTCTTGGTAGTAGTGGCGCCGATAGCGGCGGCTATCACCGTGTATCTGCCGCGACGTCAGACCGTCGCTGCAGCATAGCGAGGCCGCTATCTGGCATTGACGGGAAACGCGGCCTACCTGAAAGGGAAACGGACACGCCTCACTGGTCCGATAGTGGAAGCAAACCAAGCCTGGAGAACACGAACATGGACGTGCAGTATGAAGTCCTCGAACGCAAGTTGTTACGAGTGATTAGTCAGAATGCCTCGCACTGGATACCGGTGAACCTCATCCAACGTGTGGAGGTTGCGCGAGTAAGGCGTACAGAGGAACAGTGGCATATGCGGGTGCGGCTGGGGCCAGATGATCATTCGGTTCTCCTGCAAAGGGATGACCGGGCAAAGGCAGAGGCTGCTGCTCAGCAGCTTGCCAGAGTGCTCACGCCATGATTAACGAGAACCTTGGCGCTTGATGCACCGGAGAGCAGCCCCGAGCGGCTTTTCGTCGCTCGCTGCCGAAAATGGCAATGAAGGAAAACGCGCCCTCGGTGATAGCGGAGATTGAAGACATGGATAAGTTGAAGCGAGCTGTATCGGCTGCGACGGAACAAGCCGTGCATGCCATGGATCAATGGGGAAAGTTTGGTAGCCGCTGCGGCATGGTACCTGTCGCTCTCCGCACCGGATGAGCCGAGCGTGAAGATGCGGCTATCGTTCGCCACGCGCGATGAATGTGAAAGGACGCTCCACGAAATGCCACCCGAGCGCCGAAAATGGGCCGAGTGTGCTGCAGGCTCGACACTCAGGGCCGCAGCGCGTTGAAGGAAATCGCCCCTCCGGCGCGTTACGATACCCCCAGCATGACCAAACGGAGACCGTCTCGATGACTCAATTGCAAGACCCACGCCTCGGCGCCTGCGTCTACCTGCTGCACCTGCTGCTTCAACGTGCCGAGCAACGAGAGCCCGGCAGCCTTGATGACCTGCTCCGCGGCGTACGGGCCGATCGCGCCGGGTTGCCGCCCGACATTGCTGGCCACGACGAGACGCTGCACGTTTTTGACGAAGCCCTGCGGATGCTGAGCCTTGCTAACGACCAGATGAAGGCCGCTGGCCGCGCGGGCAGCTAGCGGCCCGCCGGCATGTGAGGAATATGGCCGCAGGCGGCTTTTTTGTCACCCGTCATCTTGCCGATAACTCTTCTTATCGGCATGACGTTTTAAATCTAGCTGCATCCGTCATCTAGCAGAAATCGCGGCTGCTCGTTTGCAGATGGCCGAGCAGGGGTGTGAGATCCACCAACCGCTGTGCGACGAGATGCCTCACTTCGCCCTCGCACTGCCACTGGCCCAGGACGCCGATCAGCCGAGCGCCCAGCACCTCTTTGCGGAACCGCTCCAGCACCGTCGGCCAAACGATCACGTTGACCGATCCCGTCTCATCCTCGATGGTCATGAACAGCACGCCGTTCGCGGTGCTTGGGCGCTGTCGCACCGTCACGATGCCGGCGCCGCGGGCCAACTGGCGGTCCTGATAGCTGAATAGCGTTTCTGCTGGCACAAACCGGCTACCAGCGAGATGTCGGCGCAGCAGCGCGAGCGGATGCCGGTTGAGTGTCAGGCCTGTCGATCGATAGTCCGCGACGATGGCCGGCTTTTTTGTCACCCGTCATCTTGCCGATAACTCTTCTATGGGGTATCCATTTAACCGGAGTTACACTCGGGCATGGAGCTTCCAATCGCAGGCATTGACTACCCTCGTTCCT